>NZ_JBQQBW010000077.1:0-33651 GCF_052245415.1 Streptomyces sp. 8N706
TACGTCCCGCTCAGCCGCAGGTCAGGGCCTTGATCGCGCCGAAGAGAATCACTCTCTTCTAAGCACTTGGCCGCAGGTTCGAGTCCTGCCGGGGGCGCACTCGACGATCCGCGATCAGCCCTCCCTCACGGAGGGCTTTTCTGCTGGCCAGGGGGCACAGTAGCGGGGGCGGCGTAGTGAGGCCATAAGCGCCGACAGGCAGTCGGCGGGCGAGGGTGGCCGGAGCAACCGGAGCCGATGCCCGCGTCCGCGTAGGGGGCGGGGCCGACATGCGTTGATCGCCGTGCATCCCGGCACGTCGATCGATCGGCGGGCTACAGCGGGATGCGGAGGTCGCTGGTGGGGACCGCACAGCACAGGAGCGCGTTCCCGGTTTCGGCGGCAGGGCGGGCGGCATGGTGCAGGTGATGCCTCCGCTGCCGATGGGTTGCCGGCAGAGAGGGCAGGCGCCGACGCCGCATCCGGACGGGGCCGGTACGCCCAGGGGATCGCACACGGCCGGGCCATGCCGGTAGTTCCCTCGGAATCGGCGCAGCCGGTCCGGGGGTCCCGCCCGCGCGAGCAGCGCGCCGTGGCGTTCGGTGGCCGGTGGGCTCGGGACACTGCACCCGGGGATGAAGGGCCCGCCGCACAGGCGACGGGCACGCCCCCAAGTTCAGTGGGACCGGCCGAGGGTGTGACGTAGGGCACGGGAACTGTCCGCGCCTCGCGGAGAGGTGAGGGGTGTGAGGCGAAACAGCACGTGGAGAGTGCATGCGTGCACCGATTCGGGCGGGTGACCGCGAGGCGTTCGCGGAGCTCTACGAGCGGTACGCGCGGACCGTCTACAACCATGCCTTCCGGCTGACCGGCGGCGAGCGCCAGACCTCACGAAGGACACGGAACGCGGGACGGCAGACACCCCGTGTACGCCAGCGCCGTCCTGGAGCGTGCCATGGTCGACAAACCCGGCAGGAGCCGGGGACTGCCACCGGCTGACCGGCCGCGCTGAGCCGCGGCCCCGTGCCTGCGGGCCCCGCCGCCCCCTCGGCGGCCAGGGCACGCCGGGCGCTGCGTATTCCCCAGCCCTCCAAGGCCCTCAGTCGGCGCCCGTCACGTGGCGGATCGGAACGGGGCGGGGCGAAGCGAAGCGCGGTCGGCTATGCCCCTTACGGCGTGTGCCGCCCCGGCCCCGCAGGCGTAACCGGCCGACCCGTCCCTGAGCCGCCGTGGACCGTGCGGCGTTGCTGTCTCGTGTGCAGTGGTCCTCTAACGGCGTTGACCGTACAGACAGTTGCGAGAGTTCCCCCCGGGACCACCAGGCCATCGGGCAGCCGCCTGTCGGTGGAGAGCGACCGCGCCAGGCCGAGGTGTTCCTGCTCGGCGGCGTTCCTTTTCGGTGGAGTGCGGTGGAACCCGGCGGTTCCAGGTCGACCACATGCTGCCGCCCGCTGGGTGGGCAGCCCGCGGGGCAGGGGACCACAGCCGGTTGGCCCCCGAGCAGCGGCTGACCGATCGGACAGCGTTCCTGCCGTGCCGAGGTCACGGCGGGCCAGGGGGCACAGCGCAACGGCGGCCTGTATCCCGGGCCCGAATGCGCGCCGCTGTCCCGGGCCCGAATGTGCGCCGCTGTCCCGGGCCCGAATGTGCGCCGCTGTCCCGGGCCCGTATGTGCGCCGCCGAGCCGGAGGAATAGCCGGACGCCGGACCCGGAATCACTGCTCGACCAGCGGGATCGAAGACCGTTGCCCGGCCGTGCGAGCCGGGGCTGTGCCTGTCCGCGCGCGTGGGCCGGTGGAGGGGGCAGAGGTAATGTGAAGACAGAGATTCCGGTGCACGGCCCCCGGGAGCTGGACGATATGCGACCCGATGAAGCCCCCGCAGTTCTGAGCCTCGATGCCCCTTCCGGCGTTGCCGACCGCGACAGGTTTCTTGCTTCCACGGCCAGCCGGTGCCTGCGGGATCTCAACGCCTCTTCAGTGATCGTGTTCCTGCGCGTACCCGGGGAGCCGGCGCTGGTCTCCGCGGTGGCCGCCGTGACGCCGCTGGGGGTCGGCTCGGCGGAACGCGTGTCGCTGAACGACAAGACGTATGCGTCCGTTGCGGCCTACCGATCCGGTCGGGTATCGACGGCGCGTTCCACTGAAATCCTCGGAGAACACCCGGAAATGGCTGTTCTCTCGCCGTTCCCCTACTCCGCGGTTGCCGCGCCTCTGCTTTCGCGTTCCATTCACCGGCCCTTCGGCACGCTGACGGTCATCTGGCCGCAGCTCGACCATCAATGCACCGAAGCTGAAATGCATTATTTGACCGAATCGGCGGAGATCGTCTCACGAGAATTGGAAAGGTTCGCCGAACTGGGTGTTTCCATGAAGCCTTCCGGGGTTTCGCTGGTGATTCCCGAGGAGCACTCCGAAGAAGCACTCGACGTAGCCGCGCAGGCCCGGGACGATCCGGAACACGCCGCGTCGATGTCTGCGCCCACCGCTTACCACCTCCAGAAGTTGGCCATGTACCTGACGACAGTGGCCAGTACGGAGGAGGCCGCCAGACTGGCCATCGAGCGGATTGTCCTGGGTTTCCACGCGGCGGCCGCGGCCATCACCCTCATAGAATCCGACAGACTTCGCGTGGTCGGCGCGTCGGGCTGTTCGAATGAATTTCTGCGCATTCTGAATGGCTCTCCCCTTGGCGGACCCTCCCCCGAGACAAATGCCGTCACCCAGAAAAGGCGGCTCACATACGATGCCGATGACCAGCAAATATCCGGCAGGGTCCAGAGGAAGGGCGACGGAGAACTCGGCGACTATATCTGGGTCATCCTGCCCCTTCTGGCCGGCGACCGCGCCGTAGGCACCTGTTCGATCGGGTTCAAGCGCCGGCAGGGGGTCATCGCCGCCAGGGAGTCCGCTCTGACCGCGCTGGTGACCCTGCTCGGCCAGACCTTCGACCGGACGCAGTCGGCCGACGCGCGACGCGCCCTTGCCCAGGAGCTCCAGCAGGCGATGCTGCCTCGTATGCTGCCCCAGGTCGCCGGTGTCCTCAGCACCTGCCGGTACGTGCCGACCACCGGTGCGATCGAACTGGGCGGCGACTGGTACGACCTGATTGAACTCCCCACGGGCGGAGTCGCCGCGGTGGTCGGTGATGTGGAGGGCCACAACGTCTCAGCGGCCGTGGTGATGGGGGAGTTGCGCAGTGCCGTGCGCGCGTACGCGAGCGAGGGCCACGACCCCACCACGGTGCTCACCCGGACGAACCGTTTGCTGATCGACCTGGCGACGGGCCTGTTCGCCACGTGCTGCTGCGTCTGGCTCGATCCCGACACCGGCGTTGCCCAGATCGCCTCCGCCGGGCACCCGCCCCCGTTGATCCGCACCGCGGACGGCGGTGGCCCCGGCGCGGACCTCGATATCGGGGTCCCGCTCGGTATCGACCCGAATGCCTCCTACCGGACTGCCGAACTCACCCTGGAGCCGGGTTCGTTGCTCACCCTCTACACCAACGGTCTGGTCGACCCCGACAGCGGAGTGGTCCCGGGAACCCTCGAGGCAGTACTCGCCTCCTCCGACGGCGAGTTGGAGACCTTGGGTGATCAGCTGATCGCGAGTGTCCACAGCCGCACCACCCACGCCGACGACTCCGCGCTGCTGCTCCTGCAGTACGAGGGGCCCTCCGCGGAGGCCCAGCGGTACACCCGCCGGCTCGAGATCCCGCACCGCGACCTGCAGGGTGTGAAACGCGCGCGTGCGCTCCTCCAGGAGTGGCTGGACGAGTGGGGCCTGTCCGCTATGGCCGACGATGCGGAGATGCTGACATCGGAGCTGGTGACGAACGCTCTCGTGCACGGTGACAGCGATGTCGACGTGAGGGTGCGCAGATACCCCCGGCACATCCGCGTAGAGGTACGGGACAGCACGCCCCACCCTGCGATACCCGTGACCATTCCCCGTGAGGAGGACCAGGCCGAGGGCGGCCGAGGGCTGATCATCGTCAGCGCGCTCGCCTCTTCCTGGGGGAATTCGCCGAGCGGGAGGGGCAAAACCGTCTGGTACGAGCTGGGCGTACCGTCCGAGGAGAATGACATGACCGAGGAGGGCACGGCGGGCACAGCGGATGAGGCGGATCACGTCCCGCACCGGCAGTGACGTCCCTTCCCCGCCAGAACGGACAGGAGGACGTCCAGGACCGTTCCTCCTGCACCCACCCGCGAGCCCGGTACGGGGCTGCGGGAAGCTCAGCGCCGGGGCCGGTGTGGCCGACGTTTACGTACCGTAGTCCCGTCTCACCCTCCACATGACGCCCGTTCGCCACAGGGAATCACCCGGCTGCCGGGGAACCGTGACCGCCCCGCACCCGTTGCCCCATTGGGCAAAGAAATCGTCAAGAGGCGTGGCCCGCGCCGGATTGAGCAGGGGATTGCCATGGGTGTCAGCCTCTCCAAGGGCGGCAATGTCTCACTGAGCAAGGAGGCTCCGGGCCTCTCCGCGGTCACCGTCGGCCTGGGCTGGGACGTGCGTACGACCACCGGCACCGACTTCGACCTCGACGCGAGCGCGCTGCTCATCAACAGTGGTGGCAAGGTCCCCTCGGACCAGCACTTCGTGTTCTTCAACAACCTCAAGAGCCCGGAGGGCTCCGTCGAGCACACCGGGGACAACCTCACCGGTGCGGGCGAGGGCGACGACGAGCAGATCAAGGTCGACCTCGGGACCGTACCCACCGAGGTCGACAAGATCGTCTTTCCGGTCTCCATCCATGAGGCGGAGAGCCGCCAGCAGAGCTTCGGCCAGGTGCGCAACGCCTTCATCCGCGTGGTGAACCAGGCCGACAGCAAGGAGCTGGCGCGTTACGACCTGAGCGAGGACGCCTCGACCGAGACCGCGATGGTCTTCGGTGAGCTGTACCGCAATGGCCCGGAGTGGAAGTTCCGGGCCGTGGGCCAGGGGTACGCCTCCGGGCTGCGCGGAATCGCCCAGGACTTCGGCGTGAACGTCTGACGCAGGCCAGCGGAGACCGGGCGGGGCGGCGGCGCCGATCGTGGACGGCCGCCGCCCCGGCGCCCGGTCAGCGCCCGCTTGACGGGCTCAGCTCGCGCTTGACGGGCTCAGCTCCGGCTTGGCGGGCTCGGCTCGGGCCGCCACAGGCAGACGAACTCGGCACAGGCGGATGTGTTCAGCCCAGGTGATGGGCTCAGCGCCCGCCGTCAGCGCAGGCCCGATGTGCTCAGCGCAGCCCGATGACCAGGGTGACCACAGCGCCGACCGCGCCCGTGGCGATCTCCAGCCGGTCCGTCAGCTGCCGGGTCAGCCACAGCCCACGGCCACCCTCACCGCTCAGCAGTCCCGGTGGATCGGGTGGGATCACCTCTTCGCTGAACCCCGGACCGTTGTCCGTGACCCGGCAGCGCAGCGTGTCGTCGCGCCGCTGGAGCAGCAGAAGACCCTGGCCGCCACCATGCTCGATCGCGTTGCAGGCGACCTCGTGGACGGCGAGAACGAAATCGCTCCGGCGAGGCTCGTCGAGTCCCGCCCGCGCCGCACACTCGGTGATACGCAGCCGCAGCCCCGGCAGGTCGTCCCCCACGAACAACAACTCCAGCAAACGCTCCTGCGGCAACCGCTCGCGCGGTAGATCCGCCACGTCCGCGTTCATGGCTTCGTCACCTCGACCTCCGTCAGACCCCAGCAGCCGGACGGGCACGTCCGGCTGAGCGGAGACATGCGGCCGTCGGGTCACTGTGCAGAGCAGCGCAGGAACCGCGATTCGACACGACGCTACTCCCCGTCATCGGCAGACACCACGCGTCACCACAATTGCGTCGCCAGATTCGGAAGAAGACCGAACGAACCATGAAGGCGATCAGATGGGTCTGCCCAGTGTCCGGACGTGACATCCGAAAGCGGATCAAGGGGCTTGGACGCCCTGTTCCTGGGGAGGACCCCGACATGAGCATCATCAGTTGGATCATCCTGGGCCTCATCGCCGGAGTCATCGCCAAGGTCCTTCTGCCGGGCCGGGACCCGGGCGGCCTGGTCGGCACCACCCTCATCGGTGTGGCCGGGGCGTTCATCGGCGGCTGGCTGTCGTCGCAGTTCCTCGACCGCCCCGTGGACCAGGACTTCTACGACCCGGCGATGTGGGTCGCCGCCATCGCGGGCTCACTGGTCCTGCTGATCGGATACCGACTGCTGTTCGGCCACTCCCGCGAGCGCCGATGAGGCGATGAAGCAGTGAACCGGTGCGGCGCGAGCCGGTACTCCGATGAGCCAGTACGGCCGTAAGCCGGGTGCAGCCGTAAGCGGTACGGCACTCAGCCAGGTGCGGCAGTGAACCGGTGCGGCAGTGAGTCGGTGCGCCGATGAGCCGGTGCCGCAGTGAGCCGCTACGCCGACGAACCGCCGTACCGGCAGTGAGCCTGTACGGCGGTTCCGGCACCTGACGCCCTCGTCCAGCGGTGGGTACCCCCGTGCGGCCGCGGTGGTCGTCGGATCACCCCGCCCCGCGCCGGGTCAGGACACGACATCGACGCGGGGCAGGAAAAACACCGACGCCGGGTCAGGACACGACGTCCTTCGCGCGGAATCCGCGGAAGGCGAGGGCGAAGAGCACCAGGGCGTAGGACACCGAGACCGCGGCGCCCTGGATCATGCCGCCCCACTCCAGCTGCGGCTGGAGCGCGTCCGCCCAGGCGAACTGCCAGTGGGCGGGCAGGAAGTCACGCCACGATCCGAGCGCGGTGACCGCGTCCAGCACATTGCCGACGATCGTCAGACCGACCGCGCCGCCCACCGCGCCCAGCGGAGCGTCGGTCACCGTGGACAGCCAGAAGGCCAGGGCTGCGGTGACCAGTTGGCTCACGAAGATGTACGCCACGACGACCCCGAGCCGCGGAAGAGCGGTTCCCGTCCCCAGCGCTCCCCCGGTGGGGAGCTGCAGATCGCCCCAGCCGTAGGCCGCCGTGCCCGCCGCCAGCGCCACCAGGGGCAGCAGCAGCATCGCGGCGGCGCTGAAGGCGAGCGCCACGGTCAGCTTGCTGATCAGCAGCCGGGTCCGCGGCACCGGCGCGGCGAGCAGATAGCGCAGCGAGGACCAGCCGGCCTCGGAGGCGACCGTGTCACCGCAGAACAGCGCCACCGGCACGACCAGCAGAAAGCCCGCCGAGACGAACAGGGCTGTCGCGGCGAAGTTCGCACCGGAGGAGGTGGCGGTGTCGATCAGCGTCACCCGGCCGTTGTCCCGGCCCGGTTCACCGCCGATCGCGAAGGCCGCGATCAGGATGAACGGCAGGGCGGCCAGGGTCCCGCCGACCACCAGCGTGCGGCGGCGCCGCAGCTGACGCATCGCCTCCACGCGGAGCGGCAGGGTCCGCCGGGCCCGGAAACCCGGTGCCGAGGCCGGCCGGGCCGCGCCCGGCCGCGGCGACTCCACGGGTGCTGTCACGACGTGCCTCCGATCAGGGTGAGGAACGCGTCCTCGAGACGGCGGTGCGGGCCCACGCGCTCCACCGGGATCTCCAACCGGACCAGCTCCACGAGCAGTTCGGCAGCGGTCGCACCGTCGAGCCGCACCAGCAGCCCCTCAGTGGTGCCCGCCGCCGAACCGACGCCCGGCAGCGCCGCGACCTTGTCCACCGCGGCGTCGGAGGGCGCGCCCCCGACGACACCCACCAGCAGTGTGTCGCCACTGCCGGTGATCTCGGCGACCGGCCCGGAGCTGACCAGCAGGCCGCGGTCCATCACGACCAGATGCGTACAGCTCTGTTCGACCTCGGCCAGAAGATGGCTGGAGACGATGACGGTCCGCCCGGCGGCCGCGTACCGGATCAGAACCTCGCGCATCTCGCGGATCTGGGGCGGGTCCAGGCCGTTGGTCGGCTCGTCCAGGATGAGCAGGTCCGGAAGCCCCAGCATGGCCTGGGCGATGGCGAGCCGCTGACGCATGCCCTGGGAGTACGTCCGCACCGCGCGGCCGAGGGCGTCGCCGAGCCCGGCGATCTCCAGGGCCTCGTCGAAGTGCGCGTCCTCGAGGGGCCGGCCCGTGGCCTGCCAGTACAGGTGAAGGTTGGCCCGCCCGGTGAGGTGCGGCAGAAAGCCCGCTCCCTCGACGAACGCACCGACCCGGGACAGGACGGGAGAGCCCGGCCGGATGGCATGGCCGAAGACACGGACCTCCCCGCCATCGGGGCGGATCAGGCCCATGAGCATACGCAGGGTGGTGGTCTTGCCCGCTCCGTTGGGGCCGAGCAGCCCCAGCACCTGGCCGCGCTCCACCCGGAAGGACAGGTCACGCACCGCGTACCGGTCGGCGGACTTCGCATACCGCTTGCTCAGACCGGTGATCTGCAGCGGTACGTCCGCGAGCTCCGGGTCCGGGGTCGGTGCGGCGGTGCGGCGGCGGCCGATGAGCAGCAGCGCCGCGGCCAGGGCGGCACTGCCCAGGGGCAGGCCCCAGACCCACCACGGGAGGGCGCCGGAGGCGGTCTGCACCTCCGGTGCGGTCGGCACCGTCAGCCCCTTCCCTGCGAGGGAGACGGAGTAGGTGGCGGGCTCGACGGGGGACGCGTACGCAAGGTCCGTCGCGGCCAGGACGAGCCGCATCCGGTGCCCGGCTTCGAAGTTGTGGTCGATGGCGGGCAGCCGCAGCTCGACGGTCCGTCCCTGCTTGGCGCCGGTGACACGGACCGGGGCGACCAGCTGCGAGGGCAGCTGCTGGCTGCCGCCGGGGCCGGCGTCGTACACCTTGCCGAACAGCACCGCGTCGTCCGAGTCCGCCCGGACCTTCACCCGCACGGTCGGCGAGCCCGTCACCCGCGTCCCCGAGCGCAGGGGCGCGGAGTCGAACCGCGCGTACTGGCCGGGGAAGTCGAGTGAGACGCCGACGCCGAACGTGGACAGCTGGGAAAGGCCGCCCGCGCCCGGCACGTTGGAGATCGCGGGCGGGCCGGCCCCCGCCGGATTGGCGAACCGTTGGTCGCGGCCCATGAGCGGGACCGTACGGGGGTCGGTGCCGTCCAGGCCGGGGTAGCGGTCGCCGGAGGCACCGCGCAGCTGGGCGCGTCCGTCGGTGGTGTCGACACCGCCGGTGCGGGTGACGCGGAAGGCCGGACCCGTGTCGACGTCCTTGTCGCCCTGGAGGTAGCGGTCGAACCAGTCGGTGACGCGCTCGCGGACCCGGTCGGTCTCCTGGTCACCGCCGTCGTGGCCGCCCGCGAGCCAGTCGACCGAGACGGGAGCGCCGTTGGCGGCGATCCGCTTGGCCATGGCGTCGGCGTGGCCGAGCGGGAAGAGGGAGTCCGTCTGGCCCTGGAGGATCAGAGTGGGGACCTTGATGCGGTCGCCGACGGCCGAGGGGCTGCGGTCGGCGAGCAACGTGCGCGCCGCCGCGTCGGGCTTCCCGGCCACCGCGACCCGCTCGTACATCGCGCACAGGGGCTTCTCGAAGCGACCGCAGCCGGGGATCTCCGCGGGAGCGGGCGGGGTGGGCACGCCGGACGCGGCGGGGGCGTCGTCACCGGACGCGGCGGGGGCGTCGTCACCGCCCGCGGCGGGGGCGTCGGCTTCATCGCCCGCGGGTGCGGCTCCGGTCGCGGCTCCGGTCCCGGCCGCTGCTTCACCGCCCCCGGCCAGCCCCGCTCCGGCCGGGAAGGAGCCGGTGGTGAAGAAGATCCCGGACCACAGCTTCTTGAAGACGCCGTCCGGGAAGAGCGCGTCGGAGAGGTTCCAGTACGTGTTCTGCGGGGCGATGGCGTCGACGCGCCGGTCGTACCCGGCGGCGAGCAGCGAGATCGCACCGCCGTACGAGGCTCCGGCCGCCCCCACGCGCGGGTCGCCGTCGGCGTCGAGCCGCACCTCGGGCCTCTTCGCCAGCCAGTCGATGAGCCGGCGGACGTCGGCGACCTCCCGGTCCGGGGCGTTGACGCCGATCCGGCCGGTGGACCGGCCGAAGCCGCGCGCCGACCAGGTCAGTACGGCGTAACCGTGGCGCGCCAGCTCCTCGGCCTCGTGCTTCAGGTCGTACTTGCTGCCGCCGAAGCCGTGTCCGAGGAGCACGGCGGGTCTGCGGTCCGAGGCGGGCCCGGACGTGAAGAAGGAGGTGTCGATCCGCACCTCCTTCCCGCTGCCCGGCGACTCGGGCATGGCGAGGATGCGGTCCTGACGGTGCACGGCGGGTTCGCCGCCGGTGGCGGCGGCGGTCCAGGTGCCGGCCCCGGCAAGGACGGCGACAGCGGCGGCTCCGGCGAGGAGCCGTCCGCGGCGTCGGGGCATCCGGGGCCGGAGCTTACGGAGTTCCATGGGTCGGATCCTACGGATGTCCGGTGACTTCCCGGCGGTCCGGAGGGCGGAAACGGGTCGTCTCCCCCGGTAGTACGAAAGCGGCGGGCATACCGCGAACGCGGTACGCCCGCCCTCGGCCCGCGCGGCCGGTCAGCGGTGTTCCGGGTTCTCGAAGTCGAAGCGGCAGCCCGCGTCCCACTCCGAGCGCTGGTTGCCGTGGGCCGGGAAACCTCCGGCGTCCTTGAGGAATCTGGCGAGGTGAAGCAGGTTCCACGTCATGAAGGTGGTGTTCCGGTTGGTGAAGTCGTTCTGCCGTCCGCCCGACTCCGGGTCGAGGTAGGACGGGCCGGGCCCGACGTCGCCGACCCAGCCGGCGTCGGCCTGCGGGGGGATGGCATAGCCGAGGTGCTGCAGGCTGTAGAGGAGATTCATCGCACAGTGCTTGACGCCGTCCTCGTTTCCGGTGATGAGGCAGCCGCCGACGCGCCCGTAGTACGCGTACTGCCCGGTGTCATTGAGCAGCGACGAGCAGCTGTAGAGGCGTTCCACGACCCGTCTGGTCACCGAGCCGTTGTCGCCCAGCCAGATGGGACCGGCCAGCACCAGGATGTCCGCGGCCAGGACCCGCTCGTAGAGCCGGGGCCACTCGTCGGTCGCGGCGCCGTGTTCGGTCATGTCCGGCCAGACACCGGTGGCGATGTCGTGGTCGGCGGCGCGGATCTGGTCCACTCGCACGCCCTCCCGCTCCATGATGGAACGGCTGATGTCGACCAGGCCCTGGGTGTTGCTGGTGTGCGGCGACGGCTTCAGCGAGCAGTTGATGAACAGCGCGTGCAGGTCGTCGTAGATCCGAGGCCTCTTGGTCGGTCCGGGGTCGGCGGGTGCGGTCACGGTCTCCTCCTCGGGTCGGTCCCCGGCGCTCAGCCCACCACGGAACGCCGCGGCCCGGAACGCGACACGGCCCGGCGTCCTGCCGGGCCGTGATCGCGCTCTGCCGTTCGGACGTCAGTGGTTCTTGGGGAAACCGAGGTCGACGCCACCGTCGGACGGATCGGGCCAGCGGGTGGTGACGACCTTGCCCCGGGTGTAGAAGTGCACGCCGTCGTTGCCGTAGATGTGGTGGTCGCCGAAGATCGAGTCCTTCCAGCCGCCGAAGGAGTGGTAGCCGACGGGGACGGGGATCGGCACGTTCACCCCGACCATGCCCGCCTGGACCTCCAGCTGGAAGCGCCGGGCCGCGCCGCCGTCGCGGGTGAACACCGCTGTGCCGTTGCCGAACGGCGAGGCGTTGATGAGCTTCAGGCCCTCCTCGTACGTCTCCGCGCGCAGCACGCACAGCACCGGGCCGAAGATCTCGTCCCGGTACGCGTCCGAGTCCGTCGACACCTTGTCCAGCAGCGACAGACCGATCCAGTGGCCGTCCTCGTAGCCCTCGACGGTGAAGCCGGTGCCGTCGAGCACGACCTCGGCGCCCTGGGCGGCCGCGCCCGTGACGTACGAGGCGACCTTGTCACGGTGGTCCTTGGTGATCAGGGGGCCCATCTCCGAGGCAGGGTCGTCGCCGGGGCCGACCTTGATCTTCTCCGCCCGGTCGCGGATCTTCCGCACCAGCTCATCGCCGGTGGGGCCGACCGCGACGACCGCGGAGACGGCCATACAGCGCTCGCCCGCCGAGCCGTACGCGGCGGAGACCGCGGCGTCGGCGGCCGCGTCGAGGTCGGCGTCGGGGAGGACCAGCATGTGGTTCTTGGCGCCGCCGAGCGCCTGGACGCGCTTGCCGTTGGCGGAGGCGGTGGAGTGGATGTGGCGGGCGACCGGGGTGGAGCCGACGAAGGACACGGCGGCCACGTCCGGGTGCTCGAGCAGCCGGTCCACGGCGACCTTGTCCCCGTTGACGACGTTCAGGACGCCGTCGGGCAGTCCGGCGCGGGCGGCCAGCTCGGCGAGCCTGATCGAGGGCGAGGGGTCCTTCTCGCTCGGCTTGAGGACGAAGGTGTTTCCGCAGGCGATGGCGAGCGGGAACATCCACATCGGCACCATCGCGGGGAAATTGAAGGGCGTGATGCCCGCGACCACGCCGAGTGGCTGCCGGATGGCGGCGACATCCACCCGGTGCGAGACCTGGGTGGAGAGCTCGCCCTTGAGCTGGGTGGTGATCCCGCAGGCGAGCTCGACGATCTCCAGGCCGCGGGCGACCTCGCCGAGGGCGTCGGAGTGGACCTTGCCGTGCTCGGCGGTGATCAGTCCGGCGATCTCGTCACGGTGCTCGTCGAGCAGCTCGCGGTACTTGAACAGCACGGCCGTACGGGCGGCGAGCGAGGAGGTGCCCCAGGTCTCGAACGCGGACGCGGCCGCGGCGACGGCGGCGTCGACCTCGTCGACCGAGGCCAGCGCGACCCGGGTGGTCCGCACGCCCGTGGCCGGATCGGTGACCGGACCGTAGTTCCCGGACGCACCCGCGACGGACTTGCCGCCGATCCAGTGGTCGATGGTCTTCATGTGATCGGGACCTTTCCCTCAGGTTCACAGATGACGGCGTACACGGACGGCGGCGTTCACAGGTGGCGGCGTCGGCCGGCCGCGTGACGCTCGTACTCCTCCCGGGCTTTGACGGCTGCCGGGCGGGTCGCGGTCTGGGCTACGGGCACATCCCACCACGCCTGTGGCGCGGGCGCGCCGGACACTGTGTCGGCTGTTTCCGTCTCCACATAGACACATGTGGGGCGGTCCGAGGCACGGGCGGTGGCCAGCGCTTCCCGCAGCTCACGGATGGTGCGGGGGCGGAGCACGGCCATCCCGAGGCTGGCGGCGTTGGCGGCGAGATCCACCGGCAGCGGGTCGCCGGTGAAGGTGCCGTCCGCCGCCCGGAAGCGGTAGGCGGTGCCGAAGCGCTCGGCGCCCGTCTCCTCGGAGAGCCCGCCGATGGAGGCGTAGCCGTGGTTCTGGATCAGCACCAGGTTGATGTTGATGCCTTCCTGCACGGCGGTGACGATCTCGGTGGGCATCATCAGATACGTACCGTCGCCGACCAGGGCCCAGACCGGGCGGTCGGGGGCGGCGAGGCGCACTCCGACGGCGGCCGGGATCTCGTAGCCCATGCACGAGTAGCCGTACTCCAGGTGGTACTGGCGCGGGGAGCGGGCCCGCCACAGCTTGTGGAGGTCGCCGGGGAGGGAGCCCGCCGCGTTGACGATCACGTCCTCCTCGCCCACGACGGCGTCCAGGGCGCCGATGACCTGGCTCTGCGAGGGGCGGGCGCTCTCGTCCTCCGCTGCGTACGCGCGGTCGACGGCCTCCTCCCAGCGGCTCTTGCCGACGCGGTACTCCGCCTCGTAGGCCGCGTCGACACGGTGGCCGCGCAGGGCGCCGGTGAGCGCTTCCAGCCCGGCGCGGGCGTCCGCGACCAGCGCGGCGCCGCCCATCTTGTGGGCGTCGAAGGGCGCGATGTTGAGGTTGAGGAAGCGGACCCCGGGCGCGGCGAAGAGAGTGCCCGAGGCGGTGGTGAAGTCGCTGTAGCGGGTGCCGACACCGATCACCAGGTCGGCGGTGCGGGCGAGGTCGTCGGCGACGGCCGTGCCCGTGTGGCCGACACCTCCGACGTCGGCAGGGTGGTCGTGGCGCAGCGAGCCCTTGCCCGCCTGGGTGGAGGCGACCGGGATGCCGGTGCTGTCGGCCAGCGCCTTCAGGGCGTCCTCGGCCCCGCTGTGGTGGATCCCGCCGCCCGCGATGATCAGGGGGCGGGCGGCGTCCCGTACGGCGCGGGCGGCCTCGGCGAGCGCGGAGGCGTCCGGCGCGGGCCGGCGGACGTGCCACACCCGCTCGGCGAAGAAGTCCTCCGGCCAGTCGAAGGCCTCGGCCTGGACGTCCTGCGGCAGGGCGAGGGTGACCGCGCCGGTGTCGACGGGGTCGGCGAGGACGCGCATGGCCTGGAGGGCGGCGGGGATCAACGCTTCGGGGCGTACCACCCGGTCGAACCAGCGGGAGACGGGCCGCAGGCAGTCGTTGACCGAGACGTCTCCCGCGTACGCCGCTTCGAGCTGCTGGAGGACGGGCTCGGCCGGGCGGGTGACGAAGGTGTCGCCGGGCAGGAGGAGGACCGGGAGGCGGTTGATGGTGGCGAGGGCGGCGCCGGTGACGAGGTTGGTGGCGCCGGGGCCGATGGAGGTGGTGACGGCGTGCGCGGACAGCCGGTCGTTCTGCCGGGCGTAGCCGACGGCGGCGTGCACCATGGCCTGCTCGTTACGGCCCTGGACGTACGGCATGCGCTCGCCGCCGGTCTCGAGCAGGGCCTGGCCGAGGCCCGCGACGTTGCCGTGGCCGAAGATGCCCCAGCAGGCGGCGATCAGCCGGTGCCGCCGGCCGTCCCGCTCGGTGTACTGCTGGGCCAGGAACTCCACCAGGGCCTGGGCGACGGTGAGTCGGCGGGTGGGCGTAGGGCTCATCGGGTTCCCTCCGGCGCTTCATGGAGCGGCAGTCGCGGATCGACGGGCCGGCCGGGCCAGGTGTCCCGGATCCAGGCGTGGTCGGGGTGGTCGCGGATCAGCCACTCCCGCTTCTCGCCGGGGCCCGCCATGACGTTGAGGTAGTACATGTCGTGCCCGGGCGCGGCGATGGACGGGCCGTGCCAGCCGTCGGGGATCACGACGGCGTCGCCGCTGCGCACTTCGGCGAGGACGTCCGTTTCCTTCCCCGGGCCCGAGGGCGTCACGCGCTGGTAGCCCAGGCCTTCCGTGCCATGGGCGGGAGCGATCTCGAAGTAGTAGATCTCCTCCAGCTCGGACTCCTCGCCGGGGCGGTGCTCGTCGTGCTTGTGGGGCGGGTAGGAGGACCAGTTGCCGCCCGGGGTCAGCACCTCCACCGCGATCAGCTTGTCGGCCTCGAAGACCCCCGCCGCGGCGAAGTTGTGGACCTGGCGGGAGCAGTTGCCGGTGCCGCGCAGTTCGACGGGGACCTCGGAGGCGGGCCCGTACCGGGCGGTCAGCCGGCGCTCGCAGCGGGCTCCGGCCAGGGCGAAGCGGCCGCCCCCGTCCGAGGTGATCCGCGCGTGGGCGTCGCGCGGCAGGTACGCGAAGTCGGTGACGGCGGCGAACACGCTGTCGCGGCCGTGCAGTCCGAACGTCTCGCCGTCGGCGAGGACCGTGCAGCCGCCGTTGAGCGGCAGCACGATCCACTCACTGTCTCCGGTGTCGAAGGAGTGGCTGCCGCCGGGGGGCAGTTCGAGCACCCGCAGAGCGGAGTGGCCCCAGCCGGCCCGCTCGGGGTCGATATGCAGCGCGTACGGCCCGTCGGCCGTGCTCCCGGCCGGGAGGTGGTGGCGGGGACCGGGGTGGGGTGCGGTGGTCATACTCGAGTCTCCTGCGGGAGTGCGGCGGTTCAGAGCAGGCCGACGGCGGTGTCGACGGCCGCGGCGACGTCCCCGTCGGCCGGGTAGAGCAGCGAGCGTCCGACGACCAGGCCCTGCACGGTCGGCAGCCGCAGCGCCTTGCGCCACTTCTCGTAGACGCCGGCCTGCTCCTCCGGGGAGGTGCCCACCTCGCCGCCCAGCAGCACGGCAGGGAGGGTCGAGGTCTCCATGACGGCGGCCATGTCGTCCGGGTTCTCGGTCACCGGCACCTTCAGCCAGGTGTACGCGGAGGTGCCGGCGAGGCCGGAGGCGATGGCGATGGACCGGGTGACGGCCCCGGCGCTCAGATCGTTTCTGACCCTCCCCGCGACGCGGCGGGATATGAAGGGCTCGACGAAGACGGGCAGCCGGTGCTCGGCCATCTCGTCGATGGTGCGGGCGGTGGACAGCAGGGTGGTGAGGGAGCCGGGGTCGTCGTAGTCGATCCGCAGCAGCAGTTTGCCCGCGTCGAAGCCGAGCCGCGCCAGGTCCCGGGCACGGTGGCCGGTGAAACGGTCGTCCATCTCGAAGACGGCGCCGGCCAGTCCGCCGCGGTTCATCGAGCCGATGACGACCTTGTTGTCGAGCGCGCCGAGCAGCAGCAGGTCGTCGAGGATGTCGGCGGTGGCGAGGACGCCGTCGACGCCGGGGCGGGAGAGCGCCAGACAGAGCCGTTCGAGGAGGTCGACACGGTTGGCCATCGCCAGGTCGCGGTCGCCCACGGCGAGGGCGCCACGCGCGGGGTGATCGGCCGCGATGATCATCAGTCGGCCGCTGTCACCGATCAGGGGTCTGCGGAGGCGGCGGGCGGCGGCCTCGCCGATGGCCTCGGGGTGCCGGGTCCGCACCGTCACGATGTCGGAGATACGGATGGTCACAGGAGGGCTCTCTCTCGGGTGTTCGTGGGCCACGGCGGTTCCGGCCGGGGTCACGGACGGGGTCACGGCCGGGCCAGGAGGTCCTCGACCTCGGCCTCGGTGGGCATCGCGGAGGAGCAGGCGAGGCGGGAGGCGACGATGGCTCCGGCGGCGTTGGCGTACCGCATGGTGCGCTCCAGGTCCCAGCCCGCGAGCAGCCCGTGGCACAGAGCCCCGCCGAAGGCGTCACCCGCGCCGAGACCGTTGACCACCTCCACGGGGACCGGTGGGACCTCGGCGCTGGTGCCGTCGCGGTGCACGGCGAGGACCCCCTTGGGCCCCTGCTTGACGACGGCGAGTTCCACGCCCGCGTCGAGCAGGGCGAGGGCGCAGGCCTCCGGCTCCCGTACGCCGGTGGCGACCTGGCACTCGTCGAGGTTGCCGACGGCGACGGTGGCATGTGCGAGGGCTTCCGCGTAGTACGGGCGGGCCGTGTTCATCGGGTCCTCGCCCGGCCAGAACACCGGCCGCCAGTCGAGGTCGAAGACCGTGGTGCCCGCCTTGGCGCGGGCCGCGAGGGCGGCGAGCGTCGCCCCGCGGCTGGGCTCCTCGCAGAGCCCGGTGCCGGTCATCCAGAAGATCCGGGCCGCCCGGATCGCGTCCAGGTCCAGCTCGTCGGCGGCGATCTCCAAGTCGGGCGCCTTGGGCTGCCGATAGAAGTAGAGGGGGAAGTCGTCGGGCGGGAAGATCTCGCAGAAAGTGACCGGGGTCGGATACCGGTGCACCGGGGTCACCCAGCGCTCGTCCACCCCGAACCCGCGCAGCGCCTCCCGGATGTAGTCGCCGAACGGGTCCTCGCCGGTGCGGCTGACGAGAGCCGTACGGCGGCCGAGCCGGGCGGCCGCGACGGCGACATTGGCGGGTGAGCCGCCGAGGAACTTCCCGAACGTCTCGACTTGCGCGAGGGGCACACCGGTCTGCAGCGGGTAGATGTCCACCCCGGTCCTGCCCATGGTGACCAGGTCGTAGGGATGGGGTGGTACGGAGGATTCCGCCACGGGAGAGTGCAGCATGCGCGCCCCTTCGCTTCGCTCGGCCGAACCGCCCGGCCCGACCGGCCCGGTCACAGGTCTAGCCGTGCCCCTCGGACGCTGTCAATGGTTTGTCCTTACATACGGACGTGGCGGACCGCTGCTGAATGGATCCGCCGCTGACGAGATCCGCCGCTGATGGATCGCCGTCGGCGGATGGCCGCTGGCGGATGGCTGCTGATCGAATTGACGTTACGTCCTTATGTCAGGACGAACTCTTGACACCCATGGGAGCGAGGTGGAGGCTACGCGGCATGACAGCCACCCCGCCCCTGTCCTCGTCTCCTGCTCTCGACCGGATCCGGGTCGGCTCCGCCCCTGACTCGTGGGGGGTCTGGTTCCCCGACGACCCACGGCAGGTGCCCTGGCGGCGCTTCCTGGACGAGGTCGCACAGGCGGGATACTCGTGGATCGAACTGGGCCCGTACGGATATCTCCCCACCGACCCGGCGCGGCTGACCGAGGAGGTCGGACGCCGCGGGCTGAAGGTCTCGGCCGGAACGGTCTTCACCGGGCTGCACCGCGGACCGGCCGTCTGGGACTCCACCTGGGAGCATGTCGCCCGGGTCGCCGAGCTGACGCGGGCCATGGGCGCCCGGCACTTGGTCGTCATCCCCGCCTTCTGGCGCGACGACAAGACGGCCGAGCAGCTCGAAAGCCCTGTTCTCACCCCGGAGCAGTGGCGGGATCTGGCCGGCGGCATGGAGTGGCTGGCGCGCGAGGTGCGGGAGCGGTTCGGTCTCGAGATCGTGGTCCACCCGCATGCCGACACCCATATCGACGGCGAGGAGAACGTCGCCCGCTTCCTCGACGCGACCGACTCCGACCTGGTCAACCTGTGTCTGGACACCGGGCACTACGCCTACTGCGGCGGCGACAACGTCAAGCTCATCGAGACGTACGGCGAGCGGATCGGCTATCTCCACCTCAAGCAGGTCGACCCGGAGATCCTTGCCGACGTCGTCCGGAACGAGGTCCCGTTCGGGCCGGCGGTCCAGCGGGGGGTGATGTGCGAGCCGCCGAACGGGGTACCGGAACTGGAGCCCGTACTGGCCGCGGCGCAGGGCCTGGGAATCGATCTGTTCGCGATCGTCGAACAGGACATGTACCCGTGCCCGCCGGACAAGCCCTTTCCCATTGCCGAGCGGACCCGCCGCTTCCTCCGCGGCTGCGGCGCGTAGCCCCTGCGGCGTGGGGGCTCTGCGGCGCGGGGGCTCTGCGGCGCGGGGCCGGCTGCGGTGATCCGGGGACGCCGGAGGCCGAACGCTACCCGGCCGGAGCCAGGACGGGGCTCGGTCGGGGGGTCGCTCGGGGCAGGACGCGGTCGGGGCTCGGTCCCGGGCCACCTCGGGGCAGGGCTCGGTGGGGGCTCGGTCCCGCGCAGCCTCGGGGCAGGGCTCGGTGGGGGCCGCGGCCCGGGCAAGTGCGGCTCGACGTCACGGCTCGGGCCCCGTGACCATGTCTCGGTCGTGACGGCGAACGGTACCCAGCGGACGGCGAACGGCGGTGGGCAGCGGTCATGGCGTCAACCGGCAAAGGGGCGTCACCCTACGGGCGTGGGCCCCGATCGGGGCGACGCTTCAGCCGGGCGCCGAGCCGACCGAAACATCACACACGACTCTCGAGGGACACCATGACGAAGCAGGGAACACTCGGCGTAGCCGTCATCGGCACCGGCCGGATGGGCGCCGACCATGTCCGCCGGATCACCGACGTGACCAGCGGCGCCCGGGTCGCGGCCGTCGTCGACATCGACGCCGAGCGGGCCAATCACCTCGCCGGCCGTATCGACGGTTGTACGGCCTACAGCGACCCGGCCGCCGCGATGACCGCCCCCGAGGTCGACGCGGTGCTCATCGCTTCTCCCGGACCGGCCCACGAGGCCGCGCTCCTACGGGCGTTCGAACACGATCTGCCGGTGCTCTGCGAGAAGCCGCTCACCCCCGACGCCACCTCCGCGCTGCGGGTCATGGAAGCGGAGCAGAAGCTCGGCCACCGCCGGGTCTCGGTCGGCTTCATGCGCCGGTACGACGCGGAATACCTGAAGCTCAAGGCGCTGCTCGACGGCGGACGGTTCGGCCGGACCCTGATGCTGCACTGCAGGCACCGCAACGTCTCCACCCCGCCGGGTTTCACCAACCAGATGACGATCAACGATTCGGTGGTGCACGAGATCGACACCACCCGTTGGCTGTTGGATCAGGAGATCACGGCCGTGACCGTGCTCCGCCCGACTCCCTCCACCGCTGCCCCCGAGGCGCTGAGCGACCCGCAGCTCGTCCTCTTCGAAACCTCCGGCGGCGCGGTCGTGGATGTGGAGATCTTTGTCAATTGCGGCTTCGGTTACCAGGTGCAGTGCGAGGCCGTGGGCGAGTCCGGCAGCGCGCGGATCGGCGACGGGCACCACATGGTCACCAACTCCGCGGGCCGCTGGGGCGGCGAGATCGACCAGGACTTCGTCTCCCGATTCGCGGACGCGTACGACCGCGAGGTGCAGCGCTGGGTGGACGCCACCCGCCGCGGTGAGACGGAGGGCCCCAGCGTCTGGGACGGCTACGCGGCGGCCGCGGTCTGCGAGGCGGGCGTACGGGCCCAGACCACCGGCGAGCGCACCGCCACGACTCTGGTCGAGCGCCCCGCCCTCTACCGCTGAAGTCCCGGACGAAAGGCAGGGGATCCCCATGCGCATCGGCTTCCTCGGCGCGGGCCGCATCGGCGCCTTCCACGCGGAGGCTCTGCTCGGCACGGCCGGTGTCGACGACGTGCTGATCGGGGACGTGGACCACGGCCGGGCCGCCGAACTGGCCGAGCGGATCGGGGCGCGGGCGGCCGAGTCGGTGGACTCCGTCTTCGCGGCGGACATCGACGCGGTGGTGATCGCCACCGCCACCGCCTCGCATGCCGAACTGATCACCCGGGCGGCACGCGCCGGACTGCCCGCCTACTGCGAGAAGCCCATCGCCCTGGACCTCGCGGGGACGCTGAGCGCCCTGCGGGAGGTCCAAGCGGCCGGAACCGTACTGCAGATGGGGTTCCAGCGGCGGTTCGACGCCGGCTACCGGGCGGCGCGGCAGGCCCTGAGGGAGGGCAGGCTCGGCCGTCTGCACACCATCCGGGCGCTCACCTCCGACGCGGGTCCGCCGCCCGCCGCCTTCCTCCCGCTCTCCGGCGGGCTGATCCGCGACTGTCTGGTACACGACTTCGACGCCGTACGCTGGCTGACGGGCCGGGAGGTGACCGAGGTGTTCGCCACCGGTGCGAACGGTGGGGCCGCCTTCTTCCGGGAGGCGGGGGACGTGGACACGGCCGCCGCCCTGCTCACCCTGGACGACGGCACCCTCGTCACCGCGACCGCCACCCGCTACAACGGCGCCGGTTATGACGTACGCATGGAACTCGCCGGCGAGCGCGACCAGTTCGTGGTCGGGCTGGACGCCCGTACACCCTTCACCTCCGCCGAGCCGGACGGACCCGCCGCTCCCGAGCACCCCTGGACCGGTTTCCTCGAGCGCTTCGCCCCCGCCTACCGGGCCGAACTGGCGGCGTTCGTCCGGGCGGCCCGCGGTGAGGCCCCGAACCCCTGCTCCGGTGAGGAGGCCCTGCACGCCCTGCTGGTCGCCGAAGCCTGTGAACTCTCCCGTGCCGAACACCGCCCGGTCCGGCTGACAGAGATCGGCGAGCGGATCACAAGTCTCCTCCGACGGGTCTCGGCGAGCTGATCACGATGTTCGTTTGATCCGACAAAGTTCTGCGAGCGGATCCGGGGTCCAGCCCGACGGAGATCGGCCAGCGGACCCCAGGTCCCGGCCGGCGGAGGTCGGTGCGCGGGCCGAGGGTCCCGTCCGACAGAGCGACTCCACGAGTTGTTCACCAGTCTCGTCCGAGGTGATCCGCGACCGAGTTCCGCCGGTCCCGTCCCACTCCTGCGGCCCCCGACTCCAGCGCCAGTTGTCACCGGTTCGCGAAATTCCTGTCACAGCCGGTCGACAGCCCTTCCTCGCGGTCACTCCCTGTCGTTCACCGGACACAGGCTGACTGATCATCAGCGGTGGCATCGCAGCTCCCCCGCCGGCTCCCCGGGCCGCCGCTGCGGTATCCGCGAGGAGGTGCGTTCGGATGACCGACCGAAGGCTGTGGTCCTACAAGGAGATCGCGGCACATATTCGCGTACAGACCGACACCGTCCGCTCCTATCGGAAGCACGGGTTGCTGCCGCCCCCCGATCTCGTGGAGGGCGGCAAGCCCTACTGGTACGCCGACACGATCCGCACCTGGGTGTCCAGACGGCCGGGCAACCGGGGAGGCCGTCGCTAGGGAGCCTGTTCGGGCGGCTTCGCGGGTCCGGGAGGTTCGCCCCGACACCGCCTGCACCACCCGGCTCGCGGGACAGGGTCAGGAACGTCCGGCGCCTACCGGGTCCTTGTCCGATGCAGGCTCCCGGCGTGGATCCGGGTCGTGCTCCGCCGGGCCCTCCCCCTCGCTCAGTCCGATACGGGCATGCAGTCGGCGCAGCGGTCGCGGCGCCCACCAGGTGGCGCGCCCGGTGAGCCGCATCACCGCCGGAACGAGCAGACTGCGCACCACCATCGCGTCCATGAGGACGGCCAGGGCGATCCCCAGGCCCAGCATCTTGGTGTTGGTCACCCTCGATGTGCCGATGGCCACCATGACGACGGCGAGGATGACGGCTGCCGCCGTGATGAGCCCACCGGTCCGCCGGAGCCCGAACACCACCGCACCGTGATGGTCACCGGTCCGGTCGTACTCCTCCTTGATCCGGGACAGCAGGAAGACGCCGTAGTCCATGGACAGCCCGAAGGCGACGCAGAACATCAGCACCGGGAGGGTGGTCTCGATGTCACCGGTGGAGGTGAAGCTCAGCAGTCCGGACAGATTCCCGTCCTGGAACACCCACACCACGGCGCCGAACATCGCGGTGAGACTGAGGGCGTTGAGGATCACCGCCTGCAGGGGTATCAGCACACTGCCGGTGAGCAGAAAGACCAGCACAAGGGTGACCACCGTGACGATCGCGACGGCCCACGGCAGCCGGTCGGCTATGGCGTCCTTGGAGTCGACCAGAACGGCGGCCGTGCCAGTGACCGAGGTGCGGAACGGCGGGGACTCCGCCCGGATCTCCCGCACCAGGTCCTGGCCGGCGGCGTCCACGGCCTCGCCCTCGGGCAGCACGCTGATCTGGGCCGCGCTGCCCGTACTGCGGGCCGCCTCGGCGGGCCCCGGCTTCCGGGTGCGCTCCCCCTGGACGTACTGGCCTGTCGGGCCGTCCACCCGCAGCACGCCCGGCAGTGCAGAGATCCGGCTGCTGTAGTCCGCCAGCTCCGGGGCGGACGGACCACCCTCCGCCAGCACCTCCACCGCGCCGCCGGGGCTGCCCGGGAAGCCGTCGCGTATGTGCTGCTGGACGACATGGGACTCCGCCGTCGAGGGCAACTGCCGGTCGTCGGCGGTGCCGAAGCGTACGCCCAGGAACGGCAGTCCGAGCAGCACCAGCACTCCGGTCGTGGCGACCGCGAAGAACGGCGCGCGTCGCATCACCAGCCGGGCGATGCACGCCCAGCCCCTTCCGCCGCTCTCCTTGCCCGGCCGCCCGCGGCGCAGGAGCTTGCGCAGGTCCAGTGCGTTCACCCGGTGGCCGAGGAGGACGAGAGCCGCGGGCAGCACGATGAGCGCCCCGGCCGAGGCGAGCAGCACCACAGCGATCCCGGCGTAGGCGAAGGAGCGCAGGAAGTACTGCGGGAAGACCAGCATCGCGGCGAGCGAGACGGCGACGGTGAGCGCGGAGAAGAGCACGGTGCGCCCGGCGGTCCGCAGGGTCGCGGCCACGGCGGGCAGCGGCTCGGCCCCGGCGGCCAGCTCCTCACGGAACCGCCGGACGATGAACAGGGCGTAGTCGATGGCGAGGCCGAGGCCGAGCGCCGTGGTGAGGTTCTGCGCGAAGACCGATACATCGGTGAACTCGGTGATACCGCGCAGCACCGCGTCGGTGCCGAGGATCGCCACGATGCCGACGCCCAGCGGCAGCAGGGCGGCAATGGCGCTGCCGAAGACCATGACGAGCAGCACGAGGGTGACGGGCAGGGCTATCAACTCGGCCCGCAGCAGGTCGTCCTGGATGGTGGTCTGCAACTCGTGCCGGACCGCCACCGGTCCGCCGAGGGACACCTCCACCGGGCCGTGCTTCCCCCGGAATTCCGGTGCGATGCGCTCGAGCGTCTTCGACGTGGCCTTCTCGTCCCCCGTGAGCCGCGCGGTGATCATCGCTTCACGGCCGTCCTCGGCGCGCAGCGCGGGCGAGCGGGTGGCCCAGTAGGAGGAGACGCCGGTGACGGACTTCTCCTTGCCGAGACGCTCCGCCAGCTTTCCCGCCTCCGCGGCGACGGCCCGGTCGTCCACGCCTGCCCTGCCGCTGTCGACCAGGAGTATCAGGTTCGGCTGAGAGGCCGGGAATGCGCGCTCCAGAGCCGTTCTCGCATACGAGGACTGGGCGTCCGGCGCTTCCCAGCCGCCGCTGCCCATCCGGTCGGCCACGCCGCTTCCGGCCACTACGGCGAGCGCGGTGAACAGCAGGGCGAGCAGCAGTGAGATCCGCGGCCGGGCGGTGACCGCCCTGGTCCAGCCCCCGATCCGCTGGTTGACAGCAGACATCGCGCAGGTGTCCCCTTCCCCCTTGGTTGCCATAAGCTGGCAAATACGAGCGACCGCTCGCGTTCCCCAACAATGCGAGCGACCACTCGTGTTTGTCAACCGCCCTCAGAGATCCGGGGATGACGCGTGTCGGACACCGAGCCAGCCGAGGCCGAGAAGCCCCGCCGCCGGCAGGCGCGCGGCGAGCGCCGTATGGCGCAGCTGCTCGACGCCGCTGCCAGCGTGTTCTGCAAGGTGGGGTACACCGCGGCGAGCACCAACGCCATCGCTCGCGAGGCAGGCGTCTCACCCGGGACGCTCTACCAGTTCTTCCCGAACAAGGAGGCCATCGCCGTCGAGCTGGGCGAGCGCCTCACCCATGGGATGCGCGAGGCGGTCGGCCAGGTCCTCGACGAAGCCAACACCGCGCTCCCGCTCGCGGAGATGATGGACGCCGTCATCGACCCGCTGATCGAGTTCAACTGCCAGAACCCGGTTTCCCTCGCTCTGATCCACGGCTCCGATGTGCCCGGCAGAATCGTGGAGGCGCATGACGCCCTGCACGCGGCCCTGTTGGCCCGGGTCGAGGTGGTCATCGCCCACTACGCCCCCGGGCTGCCCGCCGAGGACCGCGTCCGCACCGCCCAGATGGCGTTCGCGCTGTTCAAGGCCGGGCTCGAGCTCGTCCTCGCCCATGAGGGCGCCGAGCGCGAGGCGTACGTGGCCGAGGTGAAGGCCTCGCTCTACCGCTACCTCGCCCCCATCGCCGAGGCAGGGGCCGGGGCGGAGTCGGTCCCGCACTGACCACCGCCCGGCGCCCCGGAGCGCGTACGTGCCCCGGGGCGAGCGTGCGGTTACCTGCTCCGGCTACTTCCCCGGGCACGCGGAGGCACAGCAAGTACTGCCCACCGCCTCGCCGTTCGCGCTCACCCCGTCAGGGCGTCCGAGCGGCGGTGGAGCGGGCGCCTGGCCGCCGCGGGCGACCACGACCGCCGCCGCCCGGTCGCGCGAGCGCCTCGTACGGCCGGTTGCCGCCTGCACCAGTCCGCCCGCCCCGGCCACCAGCACCGACACCCCGATCCCGAGCGCGACGGCGTAGAGCGGTTCACCCGCCGCCGCACTGCCCAGATAGCCGAGACCCACGGAGTACGTCGCCCAGAGCGCCTCCGCCACGCCCGCGCCGATCAGATACCGGCGCACGGGATAACGGACCACACCTGCCGCGAGCGCGGCGACCAGCCGACCGCCGGGCAGGAACCGCGAGGCGATCACGAACGGCACTCCGTACCGCTGTATACGTGCGGTCGTCCACTCCAGGAGGACCGTGCGCCTGCGGTTGCGCCCCATCCAGCCCTGCACCGGGCCGCTGAACCGGCGGCCCGAGAGGTTCATCAGCAGGTCGCCCAGGAGGGCACTGCCGGCGACGACGAACAGCACGAGCGCGATGTCCAGGCTCCCCCGCGACGCCAGAACCCCAGCGGCCACCAGCAGTCCGGAGTTCGGCAGCAGGGGCGGGACAGTCGTCAGCGCCAGCAGCGCGTAGGTCCACAGCACATCCATGACGCCCGTCCCTCATCAGGAGCCGCGCCACCCATCGCATCGGCCCGGAGGACGAAGCAGATGAATACGGGCCATTGGGATAAAGCCTACTCGGGGGAGTCCGGGCGAGCCTGAGGAGAGACCCTGGGGGAACACGCCCGCACGGACCGCCCCCGCACGGGAGGGGAATACCCCCTGGGGGTATGATGTTCCCACAAGGCACGGACTGCACCCGGAACCCCGGCACAGCCCGACGCAACCGGATGAGCACGACCCCCGTACGCACCGAACAGGAGAGAGCGCCATGACCGCCGAGACGACGACCGGCTCCGTCACCACCACCTACCGGGTCAGCGGTATGACCTGCGGTCACTGCGAAGGGGCGGTGACCGAGGAGGTCTCCACGCTGGACGGCGTCAGTTCCGTCGAGGCCGTGGCCGCCACCGGCCTGGTCACCGTCACCTCCTCGGCCCCGCTGGACGAGGAGTCCGTCCGCGCCGCGGTCGACGAGGCCGGTTACGAGCTCGTGGGCCGGGCCTGACAGCCTTCTGCCTGCCGGAATCCCCGCCGGGCGCGTACCGCCCCGCTCATACGGACGCCGTACGACCCGGCCCTTGCTCCCAGGAGACTCGCATGACCAGCACGGCCGGCGCCGCCCCACCGGAGAGCACCGTCACGGACACCTCTCAGGTCGAACTCACGATCGGTGGGATGACCTGTGCGTCCTGCGCGGCACGCCTTGAGAAGAAGCTCAACCGGATGGATGGCGTCGCCGCCACCGTCAACTACGCCACGGAGAAAGCGAGAGTGGCGTACGGCCCCGGGGTCGAGGTCGCCGATCTCATCGCGACCGTGGAGCGGACCGGTTACACGGCCGAGCAGCCGCCGCCCCCCGAGCCCGAGGACCGTCCCGGGAGCGACCGGCAGGCCGCCCAGGACGGAGAGCTCACCCCGCTGCGCGAGCGGTTGCTGGTCTCGCTCGCGCTGTCGGTGCCCGTGGTGCTGATGGCGATGGTTCCCGCACTGCAGTTCGACAACTGGCAGTGGCTCTCCCTGGTGCTGGCCGCACCCGTCGTGGTGTGGGGCGCGCTGCCCTTCCACCGGGCCGCCTGGACCAACGCCCGGCACGCCACGGCCACCATGGACACCCTCGTCTCGGTCGGCACCCTGGCCGCGTTCGGCTGGTCCCTGTGGGCGTTGTTCCTCGGCGACGCGGGAATGCCCGGCATGCGCCACGGCTTCGACCTCACCGCCACCCCCGCGGACGGGGCGTCGACGATCTACCTCGAGGTCGCCGCCGGGGTGACCACCTTCATCCTCCTGGGCCGCTGGCTGGAGGCGAGGTCCAAGCGGAGGGCGGGCGCCGCGCTGCGGGCCCTGCTGGAGCTGGGCGCCAAGGACGTGGCCGTACTCCGTGCCGACGGCCGTGAGGAGCGCATCCCGGCCGGCCGGCTCTCCGTGGGCGACCGCTTCGTCGTACGCCCCGGCGAGAAGATCGCCACGGATGGCACGGTGGTGGAGGGCCGCTCCGCCGTGGACGCCGCGATGCTGACCGGCGAATCGGTCCCGGTGGACGTCGAGGTCGGCGACGCCGTGACCGGCGCGACGGTCAACGCCGCGGGCCGGCTGGTCGTGGAGGCCACCCGGGTCGGCGCGGACACCCAACTGGCCCGCATGGCCAAGCTGGTCGAGGACGCCCAGAACGGCAAGGCGGAGGTCCAGCGGCTCGCCGACCGGATCTCCGCCGTCTTCGTGCCGCTGGTGCTGCTGATCTCGGCCGGCACCCTGGTGGCCTGGCTGCTGACGACGGGCGAGGTGACCGCGGCCTTCACCGCCGCCGTGGCCGTACTGATCATCGCCTGCCCCTGCGCCCTGGGGCTGGCGACGCCCACCGCCCTCATGGTCGGAACCGGCCGGGGCGCCCAGCTCGGCATCCTCATCAAGGGCCCCGAGGTCCTGGAGTCCACCCGGCGCGTGGACACCGTCGTGCTGGACAAGACCGGCACGGTGACCACCGGGAGGATGACCCTTCAGGACGTCTTCACGGCCGACGGTGCGGCGGAACGGGATCTGCTGCGCCTGGCGGGCTCGCTCGAGCATGCCTCGGAGCACCCGATCGCCCAGGCCGTCGCGGCCGGAGCCGTCGAGCGCGCCGGCTCGCTGCCCGTACCGGAGAGTTTCGAGAGCGTCGCGGGGCTGGGCGTCCAGGGCCTCGTGGACGGACACCTGGTGGTCGTCGGCCGGGAGAAGCTGCTCGCGGAGCACTCGATCGAACTGCCCGAAGGGCTGGCGGAGATGAAGGCCACGGCCGAGGCGGAGGGCCGTACCGCCGTGATCGTCGCCTGGGACGGCGTGGCGCGCGGCGTGCTCACGGTCGCCGACGCCGTCAAGGAGTCGAGTGCGGAGGCGGTCGCCGAGCTGCGCCGACTGGGGCTGACGCCGGTGCTGCTCACCGGTGACCACGGGGCCGTGGCCGCATCGGTGGCCCGCGCGGTGGGTATCGAGGAGGTCATCGCCGAGGTCCTGCCCCAGGACAAGGTGGCGGTGGTACGCCGGCTGCGCGACGAGGGCCGTACGGTCGCCATGGTCGGCGACGGCGTCAACGACGCGGCGGCGCTGGCGACAGCGGATCTGGGCCTGGCCATGGGGACGGGCACGGACGCGGCGATCGAGGCGGGCGACCTCACGCTCGTACGGGGCGACCTCCGGGTGGCGGCGGACGCGATCCGGCTCTCCCGCGCGACGCTGGCCACCATCAAGGGCAACCTCTGCTGGGCCTTCGGCTACAACGTCGCCGCCCTGCCCCTGGCCGCCGCCGGACTTCTCAACCCGATGCTCGCCGGGGCGGCCATGGCGTTCTCCTCGGTGTTCGTCGTGACGAACAGCCTCCGGCTGAGGAGGTTCTCCTGAGCCGCACACCATCACGCCGGTCCCAGCTCTTCACATAACGCTGGGACTTTTACATAATCCCCACATGGGTCACAACACGTCTACGCAAGAGTCTCGATCTTCAAATCGAGGCTCTTGCCCGTGTTGGTGTACTTATGGCTAGAGACCCAGATCACAGTGAACCGCACGTAACCATTTCAGGGGGTCGTGAGTCTAACCGTGCGATGCTGCGCTCCCGGCGGAGTGAGGGCATCGGCCCGGACAGGGTCCGTCTTGGGGGACGGATCAGGTCGTGCGTGGCCGGGGCACGTGCCCGGGGAGCTTTGAGCGGCCCTCCCGTCCGTACGCGTCCCGGCAGAGCGCACAGGGGCATCTGAAGCTTCTGCGGCCAGCAGACGCCCGGCCGGATCCCGTGGGGGGAATCCGATCCGGGAAAAGGGAAGCGCCCCGCCGATCGACCCGTGGGGGGATCGATCGCGGGGCGCTTTCCGCTCTCCGCCGGCCCCGGACGACGCGAGGTCCACGGCAGCACGGACGGCGTGCGGCCCGGGAGGGTCAGCGCTTCTCGACGGGGACGAACTCGCGCTGGACGACGCCGGTGTAGATCTGGCGCGGGCGGCCGATACGGGAGCCCGGCTCCTTGATCATCTCGTGCCACTGGGCGATCCAGCCGGGGAGCCGGCCGAGCGCGAACAGCACGGTGAACATCTCGGTCGGGAAGCCCATGGCCCGGTAGATCAGACCGGTGTAGAAGTCCACGTTCGGGTACAGCTTGCGCTCGACGAAGTAGTCGTCCGCGAGCGCGTGCTCCTCGAGCTTCAGAGCGATGTCGAGCAGCTCGTCGGACTTGCCGAGCGCCGAGAGGACATCGTGCGCCGCCGCCTTGATGATCTTCGCCCGAGGGTCGAAGTTCTTGTAGACGCGGTGCCCGAAGCCCATGAGCTTCACGCCGTCTTCCTTGTTCTTCACCTTGCGGATGAAGGTGTCGACGTCGCTGCCGGAGTTCTTGATGCCCTCGAGCATCTCCAGCACCGACTGGTTGGCGCCGCCGTGCAGCGGGCCCCACAGTGCGCTGATGCCCGCGGAGATCGAGGCGAACATGTTCGCCTGCGAGGAACCGACCAGGCGCACGGTCGAGGTCGAGCAGTTCTGCTCGTGGTCGGCGTGCAGGATGAACAGCTTGTCGAGTGCGCTGACCACGACCGGGTCCAGGTCGTACTCGGCGGCCGGCACGGAGAAGGTCATCCGCAGGAAGTTCTCGACATAGCCGAGGTCGTTCCGCGGGTAGACGACCGGGTGGCCGACCGACTTCTTGTACGCGTACGCGGCGATCGTCGGGAGCTTGGCGAGCAACCGGATCGTCGAGAGGTGACGCTGCTGCTCGTCGAAGGGGTTGTGGCTGTCCTGGTAGAAGGTGGACAGCGCGCTGACCACGGAGGACAGCATCGCCATCGGGTGCGCGTCGCGCGGGAAGCCGTCGTAGAAGCGTTTGACGTCCTCGTGCAGCAGCGTGTGCTGAGTGATCTCGGTGCGGAACGCGGCCAGCTCGTCCACCGTCGGAAGCTCGCCGTTGATCAGCAGGAACGCCGTCTCGAGGAAGGTGCTGCGCTCGGCGAGCTGCTCGATCGGATACCCGCGGTACCGGAGGATGCCCTGCTCGCCGTCGAGGTAGGTGACAGCCGATTTGTACGCGGCGGTATTGCCGTAACCGCTGTCCAGGGTCACCAGACCGGTCTGGGCTCGGAGCTTGCCGATGTCGAAGCCCTTGTCGCCGACAGTGCTGTCGACCACCGGGTAGCTGTATTCGCCGTCCCCGTACCGCAGTACTACAGAGTTGTCGCTCACGTCATCCCTCACCGACGTTGTGCCTCTACTTCGAGGTGCCCTGACTATCTCCAGCTTCCCCCATTTGCCGCGTGTCCGTGCACTCGGGGTCGGCCGCAAAGCCCAAATGTGGCACGCAGTGCCGCGCGTGCGGGTGCCATCCTGCTCCCCTCCGCCCCGTTTAGGAAACGCGCTCGGGCCGGGAATCACTCCGTACGGCCCCGCTGAGGCGGTGATCCAGGGCCGTGCAGCGCCGTCCGGCTGAGACGGTCCTGACCGCCTGACCCAGCGCCTTGCGCGAGCCGACCAGCACGACCAGCCGTTTTGCACGTGTGACCGCTGTATACAACAAGTTGCGCTGGAGCATCATCCACGCGCTGGTGGTGACAGGGATCACCACCGCCGGATACTCACTGCCCTGCGAGCGATGGATGGTCACCGCATAGGCATGGGCGAGTTCGTCCAGTTCGTCGAAGTCGTACGGCACCTCCTCGTCCTCGTCCGTCAGCACGGTCAGCCGCTGGTCCACGGTGTTCAGCGAAGTCACCACGCCCACCGTCCCATTGAAGACCCCATTGGCGCCTTTGTCGTAGTTGTTACGAATCTGGGTGACCTTGTCGCCGACCCGGAAGATCCGGCCGCCGAAACGCCGCTCCGGAAGGTCGGGACGGGCGGGGGTGACGGCCTGCTGGAGCAGCCCGTTGAGAGCTCCTGCCCCGGCGGGCCCGCGGTGCATGGGGGTGAGCACCTGGACATCCCGGCGCGGATCGAGACCGAACTTCGCCGGGATCCTGCGGGCCACCACATCCACCGTCAGCCGCCCCGCCTCCTCCGTGTCGTCCTCGGCGAACAGGAAGAAGTCGGGCAGCCCCTGAGTGAGCGGCTGCACGCCGGAGTTGATGCGGTGCGCGTTGGTGACCACGCCCGACTGCTGTGCCTGCCGGAAGATCCGGGTGAGCCGCACCGCCGGGACCGGGCTGCCCGGTGCGAGCAGATCCCGCAGCACCTCTCCCGCGCCCACGGAGGGCAGCTGGTCCACATCGCCCACCAGCAGCAGATGGGCGCCCGGCGGCACCGCCTTCACCAGTTTGTTGGCGAGCAGCAGATCGAGCATCGAGGCCTCGTCGACCACGACCAGGTCGGCGTCCAGCGGCCGGTCCCGGTCGTACGCCGCGTCACCGCCCGGCTTGAGCTCCAGCAGCCGGTGCACCGTGGAGGCCTCCGCCCCCGTCAGCTCGGAGAGCCGCTTGGCCGCCCGGCCGGTCGGGGCCGCCAGGACCACCTTGGCCTTCTTGGCCCGGGCGAGCTCGACCACCGACCGCACGGTGAAGGACTTGCCGCAGCCGGGCCCACCGGTCAGCACGGCGACCTTCTCGGTGAGGGCGAGCCGCACCGCCTGCTGCTGCTCGGGGGCCAGGTCCGCACCCGTACGGCCGGCCAGCCAGGCCAGGACGCGGTCCCACTCCACGGCCCGGAAGGCGGGGAGCCGGTCCTCCTCGGTGCGCAGCAGCCGTCGCAGCTGCCCCGCCAGGGAGAGCTCGGCGCGATGGAAGGGCACCAGATAGACGGCGGAGACCGGCTCGCCTCCCTCAGGGCCGGGTACCGGCTCCCGGACCACGCCCTCCTCCTCGCCCGCCAGCTCGCCCAGCGAGTCGATGACCAGTCCGGTGTCGACCTGGAGGAGCTTCACCGCATCGGCGATCAGCTGCTCCTCGGGCAGATAGCAGTGGCCGTTGTCGGCGGACTGCGAGAGGGCGTACTGGAGGCCCGCCTTGACGCGGTCCGGGCTGTCGTGCGGGATGCCGACCGCCTGGGCGATCCGGTCGGCGGTCAGGAAACCGATGCCCCAGACGTCGGCTGCCAGCCGGTAGGGCTCGTTCTTCACCACCGAGATGGAGGCGTCTCCGTACTTCTTGTAGATCCGCACCGCGATGGAGGTGGAGACGCCGACCCCCTGGAGGAAGACCATCACCTCCTTGATCGCTTTCTGCTCCTCCCACGCCGCGCCGATCAGCTGGGTGCGCTTGGGACCGAGGCCCGGGACCTCGATGAGCCGCGCGGTGTCCTGTTCGATGACATCGAGGGTGTCGATGCCGAAGTGGTCGACGATCCGATCGGCGATCCTCGGGCCGATCCCCTTGATGAGCCCCGAACCGAGATAACGGCGGATGCCCTGGACGGTGGCCGGGAGCACGGTGGTGTAGTTCTCCACGGTGAACTGGCGGCCGTACTGCGGGTGCGAGCCCCAGCGGCCCTCCATCCGGAGGGATTCGCCCGGCTGTGCGCCAAGCAGCGACCCCACGACCGTCAGCAGGTCACCGCCGCCCCGGCCGGTGTCGACCCGGGCGACCGTATAGCCGTTCTCCTCATTGGCGTAGGTGATCCGCTCAAGGACCCCTTCGAGGACCGCCAGTTGCACCATGCAACGACGGTACCGCCGGGCACCGACAGCCCGTACGGCCCTGTGGACGGCCCGTCCGGCCGGTCACGATTCCGTTTCGGGGCATTGCCGCCAGGGGGCCGGGGGCATGCCGGTGGAGGGGACCGGCTCCGGCGGGGTGCCGGACGGCCTCGATCCCGTCGGGGCCCGCATGCCGGCCGCCGACTGTCGCCGCGGGCCGTGCGACCGTCGCGCGCGGGCCGGAGGAGTTCGGCAAGCTGACCGTAGGCAACGCCGTCAAGCTCGTTCCAGGATCGCCGGACAGCCCGGAAAGGAGCACGGATGCACGGCTACGACCTGCTGGTCGTAGGGTCGGCCAACGCCGACCTGGTGATCGGTGTCGACCGCCGCCCGGAGCCGGGCGAGACCGTCCTCGGCTCCGACCTGGCCACCCATCCGGGTGGCAAAGGGGCCAACCAGGCCGTCGCCGCCGCCCGGCTCGGCGCCCGTACGGCGCTCCTCGCCCGGATCGGAGACGACGCCCACGGCCGGTTGCTTCTGGAGTCCCTGCGCGCGGCGGGCGTCGACACCGTCGGGGTCCTGATCGGCGATGCTCCGACCGGGGTCGCGCTCATCACCGTCGACCCCTCCGGCGACAACAGCATCGTCGTCTCCCCCGGCGCCAACGCCCGGCTCACCCCCGAGGACGTACGGAACGCCGGCTCGTTGCTCGCCGCCGCGCGGGTGATCTCCCTCCAGTTGGAGATCCCGCCGGTCACGGTGGCGG
>NZ_JBQQBW010000078.1:0-33169 GCF_052245415.1 Streptomyces sp. 8N706
CCTCGGCCCGCTCGACGGACGCCGGTTCGCCGTCCGACACCGCCTGGCGCAGCAGCAGCTCGCCCCACTCCGCCAGTACCTCCCGCCGCTGCCGGGTGTCCCTGCGGGTGAGCGAGGCCGCTGCCGCGTAACTCCTGTCGGCCTCCTCCCACGCCCCGTTCCCGGTACGGACCCGGGCCCGGTCCAGCAGACAGCGCAGCCGCAGTCCGTCGTCGCCACCGGCCGCCGCCTCGGCCCGGTCCAGCACGGGCAGCACCTCGTCCGGGTCCCGGCCGTCCAGACGGAGCGCCGCCACGAGGTCGAGCAGCGCCGCGCACAGCCGAGCGTCCGGGCGCGTCCCGGCCGGAGGCGCGCCGGCGCCGTCGTCCCCGGCGGGCCGGGGCCGGCCCGTGGGGCTGTCCTGCTCCGCCGCGCCGTGGGCGGTTCCGCCCTGGGGACAGGCGCGGTGCGCCGCGTCGTGCTCCGCGGACCGGCGGGGCGGGCCCGTACGGCTCGCCGGGTCCTGGCCGGGAGCCGCGGCCTGCTGCATCGCGCGGCGAGGATCCGCCGCGGCGCCGTGTGCGTCCTCACGGATCCGCGGTGTCCGCGGGTTCCGCGGCGGCTGAGCCGCGGCGGGCACGGCAGAGGCAGCGGCCTGCCGGCCGTTGGGGGAGGTCGGGTACTCCGTCACGCGTAGGGTTCCATCCGTCCGGGGCTGCGCGTCGGGCGCGCGTGGTCAGGCGCGTCGTCGGCAGTGCAGGAAGAGCTGGATCTCGGGCGGTACGTCCGTACTGGCCGGGGCGTACGCGTACGAGTCCTCCCCGGTGACCTCGAAACCCGCATCGCGCACGACCTGGCGCAATTCGTCCCGCAGGTAACCCGATACCCGGATCGTGTTCCCCAGGAACGGAATCGCGAAGTCGTCCACGTCGGCTTCGACCATCGACAGCGCGAGCAGCCCGTCGGGCCGCAGCATTCCGTACAGCATCCGCAGCGCGTGCGGGATCTCCGCGCGCGGCAGCATCAGCAGGGAGAAGAAAGCGGCGACCCCGTCGAACCGGCCCAGTCCCCCTGGTCCGTCGGCCGTCAGATCCGCCATGTCCCGCCGGAGGAGCTCCGCTCCGGGGACGTTCTCGCGGGCGAGCTTGAGCATGGTGGCCGAGAGATCGACACCGACCACCCGGTGTCCCGACTCGGTCAGTTGAGCGGCCGTCGGCATACCCGTACCGCACCCCAGGTCGAGGACGCGCGAGCCCGCGGGGAGGGTCCCGGCCAGCCACCGGCCGGCCACGAGCTGCCCCTCCTTGTGCGGGAACGCCTCGTCGTAGCGGTCACCGATCGCGTCGAACGCCTCTGCCTGCCCCGCTCGGTCGATTCGTAAAGGGTCGTACCCCTCGTATCCTTCTCCGCTCACGACTCCACCCTTCCAGCTCCCCAATGACGGTGACGTGCGATCAAACGCTGACGGTGCTTCGGGAGTTGTGCGTACCTGTGCAGTGTTGCGGAGGACGATCCTACGTTTGGTGCACAGGGACACATCAAGGGTCCCCCGTAGATGATTCCCCAGCAGCCTGATTTCAGGAGGCCAACCGCGCCGGTGCGCTGTCCCAGTCCAACGGGAGCCTCGGCACGGTCCACGCCGGGTCGGGCCGCCAGTGCTCCCACCCGGCGTCGAACGGCGGCCCCCACGCGCCGATGAGCTCGACGGCCGCGCGTCCCGCGGCCCGTACGCGCTCGGCCTGACCGGCGCCCATCAGCCCGGCGTGCTGCGCCTGGGCGAACTCGTCCTCGTCCCGCCACTCCCAGCTGCGGTCCGGGTGGACCTCGATGTCGAGGAAGTGGTCCTCGGAGTCGACGCCGCGGGCCCAGCGGCTGCGCGGCTCCTCCAGGTTCACGTAGTAGTTCTTGAACTGCCAGTCCTGGTCCCAGAACAGCCAGACCGACCACGGGTCACCGGGGCGGGCCAGTTTCAGCACTCCCGTGCCGAACCACCGCGAACGGATCACGGAACGCGGTTTGGTGTAGCGGGTGGCCAGCGGCTCATGGTGCACGGGTGTGCCGTCGCTGAGCACCGGCTTCACACAGACGGTGCCCGGTGCCATCCAGACGGCGAGCAGCTCGGCGGTGTCCTCGACGACGGTCACGGGACGGCAGATGTGGAAGCGGTCGGTGGCATTGCCGCGATAACGCCACAGGATGTGGTCTCCCGGCGCCCAGCCGCCTCCCGGGTGGTCGCCCGGAGCGCCTTCCTGAGGGCTCGTCGTCTCCGCTGTCATGGACAGATCTTAGGTGCGCGGGAGGGACGGCGCGCCGTGACGTGCGGCACGGGGCGGGCAGCCGACCGCCCCGCGTGTCACGGGCGGCCCGGCGCCAGGGCGGGCCCGGACCCGCGGTTCGCGGTAGGGTCCGCGCCGTTGAGGCGTACCGCGCCCGGGGCCCGTCCTTCGCAGGCCGCGCCGGGGTGTCCTGCCACCCGACCGGCGTGGACGCCGCCGGATCGGTGTCTGCCCCTCGCGGTGTCTTCCCCTCGCGGTGGGGTCGACGGCGGCCGCCCGAAGAAGCCGGCGGGTTGTTCGTGGAGACGCAGACCTCGGTCAGCGACCGCCCCGCCTCCCGCGACACGGGATCAGCAGCCTCTCCGGTGAGCCTCCGTACCGCCCTCACGACGCCGGACGGGCCGGACGGCCGGCGCGGGCCGGGTCAGCTGTCACGGGTGGGTCATCCGCAGCACGTCCAGTGCCTCGTCCAGCTGCTCCAGGGTGAGATCGCCCCGCTCCACGTAGCCCGACTCGAGGACCACCTCGCGAATCGTCTTCCGCTCGGCCAGGGACCTCTTCGCGACCTTCGCCGCCTCCTCGTAGCCGATGTACTTGTTCAGCGGAGTGACCACGGACGGCGAGGACTCGGCGTACTCGCGGGCGCGCTCCACGTTCGCCGTGATGCCGTCGACCGTACGGTCCGCCAGCAGCCGGGAGGCGTTGGCCAGCAGCCGGACCGACTCCAGCAGGTTCTTCGCGATCACCGGCATCATCACGTTGAGTTCGAAACTGCCGGAGGCTCCGGCCGTGGCGATCGTGGCGTCGGCGCCCACGACCTGCGCGGCGACCATCAGTACGGCCTCCGGGATCACCGGGTTGACCTTCCCCGGCATGATCGAGGAACCCGGCTGAAGGTCCGGCAGAGCGATCTCGGCGAGTCCGGTCCGCGGACCGGAGGCCATCCAGCGCAGATCGTTGCAGATCTTGGTGATGCCGACCGCGATCGTACGGAGCTGGCCGGAGGTCTCCACGAGCGCGTCCCGTGCGCCCTGGGCCTCGAAGTGGTTGCGGGCCTCGGTCAACGGGAGCCGGGTGGCGCGGGCCACTTCGGCGATCACCGCGGCGGCGAAGCCGGGCGGTGTGTTGATGCCGGTCCCGACGGCCGTGCCGCCGAGCGGGAGTTCGGCCAGCCGCGGCAGGGAATCGCGCAGCCGCTCGACGCCGTAGCGCACTTGAGCGGCATAGCCGCCGAACTCCTGGCCCAGGGTGACCGGCGTCGCGTCCATCAGATGCGTACGGCCCGACTTCACGACCTCCGCGAACTCCTCCGCCTTCCGCTCCAGCGCCGCCGCCAGATGCTCCAGCGCCGGAATCAGATCACCCGTCACCGCCGCCGTGGCGGCGATGTGGATGGAGGACGGGAAGACGTCGTTGGACGACTGGCTGGCGTTGACATGGTCGTTGGGATGGACCGGCCTTCCCAGCCGCTCGGCCGCCAGGGTCGCCAGGACCTCATTGGCGTTCATGTTCGAGGACGTGCCCGAACCGGTCTGGAAGACGTCCACCGGGAAGTGCTCGTCCCAGCGGCCCTCCGCGACCTCGGCCGCGGCCTCCTGGACCGCCCCGGCGATCTCCTTGTCGACCACCCCCAACTCGGCGTTCACCTTGGCCGCCGCCGCTTTGATACGGGCCAGCGCCTCGATATGGGCGCGCTCCAGACGCTGCCCGGAGACCGGGAAGTTCTCCACCGCCCGCTGGGTCTGCGCCCGCCACTTGGCGTGTACGGGCACCCGTACCTCGCCCATCGAGTCGCGCTCGATCCGGTGGGCGGGGCCCTGCGGGGCGCCTCCCGTGATGTGCTGCTCGCTGCCTTCGTCGGCCATCGTCCATTACCTCCTGGGAGCCACAGCGTTCGTCCGGTCCACAGTGTTCCCCGGGCGTGCCGGTTCCCCCGGGGAGCGGCCCGGGCCGACGCACGGGCGGCCGTGCCGGTGCGCGGCGCGGCGACCTGGGGCGAGCACCGGACCGGCGGGGAATCAGTCGTGGAGCGGCAGTCCGCCGATGCGGTGGTCGGCGACGTTCAGGGCCTCCTCGACCAGCCGCCGCAGATGACCGTGGCGCAGGGCGTGCACCACCCGGCGGCCCTCCCTGCGGGTGCTCACCAGACCCGCGTGGCGGAGCCGGGCGAGGTGCCGGCTGACCGAGGGCCGGGCCGCTCCGCACGCTTCGGTGAGGGGCGGCATGTCCGCTCGCTCTCGCTGAGCCGCAGCAGCAGGGCCGGCCGCGTACGGTCCGCGAGCAGCCCGAGCATCTCCGCGGCCACCGTCAGCCGTTCGCCCACTTCCGGTATCTCCGTGTTGTGCGCATCTGATAGGTGCACGAGTGCGCTCATAGGCACATAATGAGCCGGAACGCCGGTGTCCAGCCGGTCGGAGTACAGCTCAGCCGACCGGAGGGTGTGACGAGGCCGTGAGTGGACCCCAGGGCCGGAGGCCACGCGGGACCGCCCGGACAGGGACTGCCGGAGGCCGCGGTCGGGGAGAGGGCGCGGTGGGGCCGGGGTCGTCACCGCACGGCCTCCGGCGCCCGGGGCGTGGTCACCTCGCCGGTGCGCTGGAGCTTCTGCCAGGGCAGCCGGGCTCCGGTCACGGCGGTGACACAGGAGTGGATCAGTACCAGGTACATCATCTGCCGGTACGCGATCTGCTGGAGCGGCAGCATGAGCAGACAGCGGTACTTCTCGCGGTCGAGCCGGAACGCGTACGCCGCGCTCAGCAGCTGCACCAGCAGCAGGGCGCACCACAGCAGCAGTGCCTTCACCGGGTCCGCGAAGAGGGCGCCGTGCAGGGTGAAGAGGTCGATCAGCGGTGCGCACGCCGGGGTGACGATCTGGAAGATGACGACCAGCGGCATACCGACGCGGCCGAAGCGCCCGGAGGATCCCCGGTCGAGCAGCGAGCGGCGGTGTTTCCACAGGGCCTGCATGGTGCCGTAGCTCCAGCGGTAGCGCTGCCTCCACAGTTGGCCGAGGGAGCCGGGCGCCTCGGTCCAGGCACGGGCGTGCTCCTGGTAGACCACCCGCCAGCCCGCCCGCTGCAGGGCGATCGTGACATCCGTGTCCTCGGCGAGGGTGTCGGCGCTCATACCTCCGACATCGAGCAGCGCCCGACGGCGGAACGCCCCGATCGCGCCGGGGATGGTGGGCATACAACGCAGCAGGTCGTACATCCGCCGGTCCAGGTTGAAGCCCATTACGTACTCGATGTGCTGCCAGGCGCCGATGACGCTCCGGCGGTTGCCGACCTTGGCGTTGCCCGCGACGGCGCCGACGCCGGGGTCGACGAACGGCCGGAGGAGTTCGCGTACGGTCGAGGGCTCGAAGACGGTGTCGCCGTCCATCATGACGACGATCTCGGAACGGGCCTGGGCGATGCCGTGGTTGAGCGCGGCGGGTTTGCCCGCGTTCGCCTGCCGGAGGACCCGTAGGTTCGGCAGGTCCATCGCCTCGGCGATATCGGCGGTGCCGTCCGTGGAGCCGTCGTCCACGACCAGGATCTCGATCGGATGGGTGCTGGCGGCCAGCGAGTTCACCGTGTGGGCGATGCACTCCTTCTCGTTGTACGCGGGCACGATCACACTCACCGGCTCGTCCACCGGCGGGCCCCAGGAGAACTGCGGCTTGTTGCGGACATGATGATGCCGCCAGGCGAGGGCCAGCATCATCACCAGTCGGCCGATCATGGCAACGCCGACCAGGACCAGCAGCCCGGCCAGCGACGGCATCAGGAACCGGGTGACGGAGGCGGCCCAGACCAGGGCCCGGCCGGGCCACACACGGCTGTCGCCCGCGGGGTGGTCGGCGCTCCCGGCACCCAGCCCCCCGGTGACGGTGGTGAAGGAGTAGCCCTTCGCCTTCATCCGGGCGATATAGGTGCCCAATGCCTTCACGGTCGCGGAACGGTTCCCGCCCGCGTCGTGGAAGAGGACGACAGCGCCCCTGCCGTCCTGGGGCGTGGCGTTGCGGATGATCTCCCGCACATACGGACGCCGCCAGTCGAGGCTGTCCCGGTCGATGAACGCACTGATGTAGCCCTTGGCCCCCAGGTGTCGGTGGACCCGCCAGGTCCGGTCGTCGAGCGATGAGACATGCGCCGAGTACGGGGCCCGGAACAGCGAACTCGAGATGCCTGCCGCGCCCCCCAGGGCCAGTTGGCTCTGCGCCAGCTCGCGGTCGATCCGGGCCGTGTCCTGCTCCGCCAGGTCGGCATGGGAGAAGGTGTGCACGCCGATCTCGTTGCCGGACTCCAGCGCCTCCCGGACCAGCCCGGGGTACCGGGCCGCCATTTTGCCCACCACGAAGAAGGTTGCCGGCACATGGTGTTCGCGCAGCACGTCGAGGATCTTCGGGGTCCACCGGGGGTCCGGGCCGTCGTCGAAGGTCAGGGCGATGGTGCGGGCAGGCAGGGCGTGGCTCGTCACCCGGCCGTCCTCGAACGTCAGCACCGGGCCGCCCGTACGCAGCCGCTGGGGCACGCCGCCCGAGTAGCTCACCGTGTGCACCCGGCAGTCGTCGCCGATCCTCCCGTGCAGACAGCCGTCCAGCAGCAGGACACCGACGAGCGCGAACAGCGACACCAGCGCGAACACCAACCGGGGGCGGGGTACGGCATGGCGGCCGGCGGCGGCCGCCCGGACGATCATGTGCGGTGCGGTGCGCCCGGAGCGGCGGGGCCGCGGCAGGACCGGCGATGGTCCCCCCGTCATCGCAGATCGGGCCTGACCGGCCCGAGGGCCGGGAGCGCGGTCGTTCCGCTGCCTCCGACGGGGGCCTTGCGGTGGGAGGCAGCCGAGGGCTTCCCGCCTCGGGAGCCCTTCGCCGCCGTGCCGGACGCCGTGGCCACGTCCTTCCCCGGAACCAGCGTCTCGGGGGCGAGAGGGGTGCCGCCCGCGAACCCCAGCGCCAGGATCCCCAGGTAGCCCAGCAGCAGCAGATCCGCGACCGCGCCCACATGGCGGAGTACGCGGGCGCGGCGGCCGGTGGAGTCCACGAATACGGGCCTGTCCCTGCCCTGACATCGCAGGAGGGCACGCGGGGGAGCGAGCTCGGCCACGGCAGACTGACGATCCATGGTCCAGAGATAAGCAGATAATCCTTGCCATATCCGTCAACAGGGCGGTGTGTCATGTGCCATGACGGGCAGTGGGGTATGGGAGCTTGTCCCGGGCGGCGGAAACACCGCTCGCGCACGTTCACCCGACCGGAACGAGGAGCGTGAGCCATGAGGGGGCGCCCCCGGCTCGTCGGAACCATCGCGGCCACGGCCGTGGCCCTGGCCTGTGCCGCCACCGCCGTGTGGGCCGGGAAACCGGATGCGGCGCGGAGCCTGTCCTCGGCCGGCCCGCAGGCCGGCCCGGGTGTCCGCTTCTCGCCCTACCTCAGCGTCTGGGCGGCCTCGCGCTATGACATGGCGGCCGCTGCCTCCCGCGGCACCGAGGAGTTCACCCTGGCGTTCGTCACCGCCGACGACGGCTGCACCCCCCAGTGGGACGGGGGCACCGCGCTCGCCGATCGCCGACTGGCGTCCCGGATCGCCGCCCTCCGCAAGGCCGGAGGGGATGTACGGGTCTCCTTCGGCGGCGCCGACGGCACGGAACTGGCCACCGTATGCTCCGGGGCGCGCGAACTCGCCGCCGCATACGGCAAGGTGATCGATCGTTACCGTCTCAGCAAGGTCGACTTCGACATCGAGGGCGACGCTCTCGCCGACACCGCGGCCAACTCCCGCCGGGCCCAAGCCGTCGCGCAGCTCCAGCGCACCCACCGACGTCTGGACGTCTCCTTCACACTGCCCGCCATGCCCTCGGGGCTGACGGAACCGGGCACCGCCCTGCTGGGTGAGGCCACCGCTCGCGGCGTCGCCGTATCGGCCGTCAACATCATGGCGATGAACTACAGCCACGCCCACTCCGGCGACATGGGCCGATACGCCGTCGAGGCGGCCACGGCGGCCCACGGCCAGATCCGGCGCACACTCGGACTGTCCGACGCCGCCGCCTGGAAGACCCTCGCGGTGACGCCGATGGTCGGGGTCAACAACGTCGCCGGTGAGGTTTTCACCCTCGACGACGCCACCCGGCTCGCGAGGTTCGCCGCCGACCGGGGAGTGAGCCGGCTGTCCATGTGGTCGGCGGAGCGCGACCGCCCGTGCGACGCCGCCAGGAAGGGCAAGCCGGATTCCCACTGCAGCGGCGTCGCCCAGAAACCGCACGCCTTCGCCGAGGCCCTGTCCCGCTGACCGCGTCAGGCTCGGCCTGCCCTGGTTGTCCCCCCCTGCGCAAGCGGCTGCGACGTCGCTCCGCCCCCGACTGACGGCAGAGCCCCCGGCAGGTCTGCCGAGGGCTCCGGGGGCGCGCTGACGGTGGGTCAGCCCGCGGGGCGGACCGGGATGCTGGTGACGAACGGCTGGGAGGGCGCGGGATCCTGGAAGAAGTCGTTGCCCTTGTCGTCGACGACGATGAAGGCCGGGAAGTCCTCGACCTCGATCTTCCAGACCGCCTCCATGCCCAGCTCCTCGTACTCCAGAACCTCGACCTTCTTGATGCAGTCCTGGGCGAGGCGCGCCGCGGGGCCGCCGATCGAGCCGAGGTAGAAGCCGCCGTGCGCCTCGCAGGCCTCGGTGACCTGCCGGGACCGGTTGCCCTTGGCGAGCATCACCTGCGAGCCGCCCGCCGCCTGGAACTGCTGGACGTACGCGTCCATACGACCTGCTGTGGTCGGGCCGAACGAGCCGGAGGCGTAGCCCTCGGGAGTCTTGGCCGGGCCTGCGTAGTAGACGGCGTGGTCCCGCAGGTACTGCGGCATCTCCTCGCCCGCGTCAAGCCGTTCCTTGATCTTTGCGTGTGCGATGTCACGGGCGACGACCAGCGGCCCGGTGAGCGAGAGCCGGGTCTTGACCGGGTACTTGGTCAGCTCCGCGCGGATCTCGTCCATCGGGCGGTTGAGGTCGATCTTCACCGCGCCGCCCGCGTCGGAGGCGCTGTCGGACTGCGTGAGGTGCTCGTCGGTCGTCTCGGGCAGGAAGCGCGCCGGGTCCTTCTCCAGCTGCTCCAGGAAGACCCCCTCAGCGGTGATCTTCGCGACGGCCTGACGGTCGGCGGAGCAGGAGACGGCGATGGCGACCGGGCACGAGGCGCCGTGCCGCGGCAGCCGTACGACGCGGACATCGTGGCAGAAGTACTTGCCGCCGAACTGTGCACCGATGCCGATCTTCTGCGTCAGTTCGAAGACCTTCTCCTCCAACTCCTTGTCCCGGAAGCCTTGGCCGGCCGGGGAGCCCTCGGACGGCAGCTCGTCGAGGTAGTGGGCGGAGGCGTACTTCGCCGTCTTCAGCGCGTACTCGGCGGAGGTGCCGCCGACGACGATCGCCAGGTGGTACGGCGGGCAGGCGGCCGTACCGAGCGAGCGGATCTTCTCCTCCAGGAACGTCATCATCGATGCCTCGTTCAGCACCGCCTTCGTCTCCTGGTAGAGGAAGGACTTGTTGGCCGAGCCACCGCCCTTGGCCATGAAGAGGAACTTGTAGGCCCCGCCGTCGGTCGCGTACAGCTCGATCTGCGCGGGCAGGTTCGACCCGGTGTTCTTCTCGTCCCACATGGTCAGCGGGGCCATCTGCGAGTAGCGCAGATTGAGCTCGGTGTACGCGTCGTAAATACCGCGGGACAGCGCCTCCTCGTCGCCGCCGGAGGTGAGGACGTTCTGCCCGCGCTTGCCCATGACGATCGCGGTGCCGGTGTCCTGGCACATCGGGAGGACGCCCGCCGCCGCGATGTTCGCGTTCTTCAGCAGGTCCAGGGCGACGAACTTGTCGTTGGGGGAGGCCTCCGGGTCGTCCAGGATGCGGCGCAGCTGAGCGAGGTGGGAGGGGCGCAGGTAGTGCGAGATGTCCTTCATGGCCTCGGCGGCCAGCGTGCGCAGGGCCTCGGGCTCGACCTTGAGGAACGTACGCCCGTCGGCCTCGAAGGTGCTCACACCTTCGGAGGTCACCAGACGGTACGGGGTGGTGTCCTCACCCAAGGGGAGCAGATCGGTGTACGCGAACGCAGGGCGGGTCGGACGGGGGGCACGGGACATCGGGCCATTCCTCACTCGGCAGACGGCTGCGCACGGCTTCTTCGACGGCAGCGGGACAAGCGTAGAACGCCGTGGGCGCCCGGAGGCTGTGAGGTAGGGCTCAGTCACCCTCCGCAGACCCTAGTCGCGATCTATCGCGTTTCGCTAGGCTGGCCCGGTGGACGCAGCCTCTCGGGGGACCAGCCCCGAACCCCCGGACCGGTCACTCGCGGAACCCTCGCCCGGCAGGCCCGAGCGGCAGCCCGTGCCGTTGAACAAGCCCGCGGAGGTGGGAATCCCTGTCGCGGAGGCCGGTATCCGCGCGTCGGACGCGGACCGCGACCGGATCGCTGACATCCTCCGAGAAGCCCTGGCGGAGGGGCGGTTGACCGCGGAGGAGCACTCCGAGCGCATCGACGGGGTCTACCGTGCGAAGACCGTGGGGGAACTGGAACCGCTGGTGCGGGACCTGCCCGCGGGGCGGGCCCGGACCGCGTACCCGGACCCGGTGCGCCCGGGGCCCGCGCACCCGCCCGGCCCTGTCGCCGAGAACCTCGTCGCCGTCTTCGGGGGCGCGAGCCGGAAGGGGCGCTGGCGGGTGGGCCGCCGGACCCGTGCCCTCGCGTGCTTCGGCGGGGTCGAGATCGATCTGACCGAGGCGGTGTTCGAGCAGCAGGAGATCGTCATCCGCGCGGCCGCGGTCTTCGGCGGTGTGGAGATCCGGGTGCCGGAGAACGTCTCGCTGCGCGGTACGGGCACCGGCATCTTCGGCGGTTTCGACGTCAGGACGTACGAGGCCCCGGACCCGGACGCGCCCATCGTCGTCGTGACCGGCTTCGCGCTCTTCGGCGGCATCGACGCCAAGCCGAAGCGGGGCAAGCGCCTGAAGAACCTCCGCGATCGCAGGCGCAAGGAACTGAACGATGAGCAAACTGACACGGTATGAATAGGCGCGCGTACAGCGGGTAGGGACTGCTGCATCGTCTCTCGTACGGCATGGGGGTGCCAACGGTCGTGCGCAGGGGAGACGGGCAAGGGTGACTCTTTCGCGAAGCCGTCGTCAGGAGTAGACCGTGCTGCAAACGCCGCATCAGCCCCTGCAGGCCCCCGCCGCACCGCCGCAGCGCATTCACGCTCGGGAGCAGGCGGGTCCCTGGCATTCGGAGGCGGTGTGCCGCCGGGACGAAGCCGGGTTGTTCTTCGCCCCTTCCAAGGAACCGACGGCCTCACGGCTGTCGCGTGAGGAGGCCGCGAAGCGGGTCTGCGCCCGGTGCCCGGTGATGGTCGAGTGCCGGGAGCACGCGCTGCTCCAGCCGGAGCCCTACGGCGTGTGGGGCGGGCTCACCGCCGCTGAGCGCCGGGTGGTGCTGGCCCGCCGCCGGCGCCGGGAGGTGGAGCTGCAGAAGGCCGCCCGCTCGGCGGTCTCGCAGATCGCCGCCGCCGGATGACCCACACGCCAGGGGCGCCCCCGCTGTCCGGGGGCGCCCCTGGCGTATCCGGCCGTACGCCGGCGCCGGGCCCGCTTCTGCCCGGCCTTCTCGACGGGCAGGAGCCAGCCGGTCAGCGGGGCCGGTCGAAGTCCACGGCGCTGTAGGCACGGAGCTTCGACAGCCGGTGCCTGGAGTCGATCTGGCGGATGGTGCCCGACTTGGAGCGCATCACCAGCGACTGGGTGAGCGCGTTGTCCGAGCGGTAGCGCACGCCCCGCAGCAGTTCGCCGTCCGTGATGCCGGTCGCGACGAAGAAGACGTTCTCGCCCCAGACGAGGTCGTCGTTGGTGAGCACCTTGTCGAGGTCGTGGCCCGCGTCGAGGGCGCGCTGACGCTCGGCGTCGTCCTTGGGCCAGAGCCTGCCCTGGATGGTGCCGCCGAGGCACTTCATCGCACAGGCGGTGATGATGCCCTCGGGGGTGCCGCCGATGCCCAGGAGCAGATCGATGCCCGTGCCCTCGGTCGCGGCCATGATCGCTCCGGCGACATCGCCGTCGGAGATGAACTTGATCCGGGCACCGGCCTCGCGGATCTCCTTGACCATGTCCTCGTGCCGCGGGCGGTCCAGGATGACGACGGTGACGTCCTCCGGGGCGGAGTGCTTGGCCTTGGCGACCCGGCGGATGTTCTCGGCGACCGGAGCGCCGATGTCCACCACGCCCGCGGCCTCCGGGCCCGTGGCGAGCTTCTCCATGTAGAAGACCGCGGACGGGTCGAACATCGTGCCGCGGTCGGCGACCGCGAGGACGGACAGTGCGTTGGTCATGCCCTTGGCGGCGAGCGTGGTCCCGTCGATCGGGTCCACGGCGACGTCGCACTCCGCACCCGTGCCGTCGCCGATCCGCTCCCCGTTGTAGAGCATCGGGGCTTCGTCCTTCTCGCCCTCCCCGATGACGACGACGCCGTTCATCGAGACGGTCGAGACCAGGGTCCGCATGGCCTTCACGGCGGCGCCGTCGGCACCGTTCTTGTCGCCGCGGCCGACCCACCGCCCCGCGGCCATAGCGGCGGCCTCGGTGACACGGACGAGCTCCAGGGCGAGGTTGCGGTCGGGAGCCTCCGGGCTCACCTCGAGCTGGGACGGCAGATGGTGCTCGGTCATCGGTGCGCACCTTTCTGTACGACGACGGCCGGATAAGACGGTGCCTGTGACTTTATCCGTTCATCGCGAATGTGAGCAGTGGGCCCCACGCATGAGCAGCGTCGGGCGGGCGGCGGGAAGCGCTGTCGTCCGCCTCCGCACCCGGATCCGCCCCGGTGCCGCAGCGCTGCCGTAGCGGGGTGGCACAGCGTGGCAGCGGGGTCGTGACCCGGCCGGCGCGGCTGCCGGGCGGGGAGCCGGGGGGTGCCCGGAAACGTCCGTCGGGCCATGGGGGACCATAGGGGCGTGGCAGGTATGCGCGGTACACAGACGGTGCGGGACATGGTCCTGTCGATGGCGGTCATCGGGATCGTCGTCGCGGCCATCTATGTCTTCGTCCCGCACGACGAATCCCAGGACCCGGTGAAGCCGGTCAGCTACCGGGTCGAGCTGGACACGGCCCGCCGCGCCGCGCCCTATCCGGTCGCCGCGCCCGAGGGCCTGCCGAAGACCTGGCGCCCGACCTCCGTGACGTACAGCGGAGGAGCCGGTGACGACGGGGCCGCGGTCTGGCATCTGGGCTTCATGGACCCGACGAACGAGTACGTCGCGGTGGAGCAGAGCGACGGCAGGCCCGCGAAGTTCATCGACGCCGTCAGCTACCGGGCCGCGAAGACCGGCAGGACCCAGCAGGTCGGCGAGGCGACGTGGCAGCGCTACGCGGGCCCGAAGTACGACGCCCTCGTGCGGGAGGAGCGCGGCGTGACGACGGTGATCACCGGTACGGCGTCGTATGAACGGCTCGCGGAAATGGCCGCCGCGCTCAAGACCTCCTAGCGCCGCATCAGCCACGGTTCACCCGCTCGCTGCCCTGGCACTGCCTCCCCCAGGTACTGGGAGGGGCCCAGCTGCGTGGCCCGATCGGCCGAGCAGGCCCTCCCCTGGCCTTCCGCAGGGGGCACCCCAGAGGCCGATCCGGCGCCTTGCAGCTGACCGCACCAGGTCACCTCGCTACCCGGCGAACCTTGGCTGACGCGCCACCAGGTTTCCGGGAAGGCCCGCGCGGGGCGGCCATGGGGGCTGCGGTTGCCGTGCAGCCCTACGCGGCGGGCGGGCGCGGCCGGGGATCAGACGGTCGTGACGACCTCGTCGTACTCCAGGCGCGGGTTGCGTGGCTTCCAGGCGTTCTCGCCCGGCTTACCGATGTTCACGACGGCCAGCACGGAGTGGTCCCCGTCGGGGAAGAACTCCTTGTCGATCGCCTCGGCGTCATAGCCGGTCATCGGGCCGGCGGCCAGCCCTGCCGCGCGGACGCCGATGATGAAGTAGCCCATCTGCAGGGCGGCGTTGAAGGACCCGGCCTGTTCGCGCGCCGGACGCTCGCTGAAGAAGAGGTCCTTGACCTGGGGGAAGTGCGGCAGGAGCCGCGGCAGCTCCTCGTGGAACTCATGGTCCGTGGCCAGGATCGCCACCAGCGGGGCGGCGGCCGTCTTGGCCTGGTTGCTCTCGGCCAGATGCTGCACGAGCCGCTCCCGGGCTTCGGGGGAACGGACCAGGACGATGCGCAGCGGCGACTGGTTGAAGGCCGTCGGCGCGTACTTCACCAGGTCGTAGATCGCCCGCACCTGCTCGTCGGTCACTGCCTCGTCGGTGAAGGCGTGGGCCGTGCGGGCCTCGCGGAAGAGCAGGTCCTGGGCGGCGCTGTCGAGGGCGAGAGTCATACGGGAGCACCTTCTCGGTTGTGGCTCTGTCGGGCGGTCACCTTGTCCAAGGTGTATTAACGTTCAACCATTCCGCGGGTGTGCGTGATCCGGCTCACAGGGGAGTGGGTCCGTCTCCGTCTGCCCCGTCCCGTACGGGAGGGGCGCGTCCTGGGGTAGGCGTGTGTGCCGGGACGTGGGTGCCGCGGACACCCTCGTGCTCGGCTCCCGGACCGGGTTGGACCGGGTCGGGCCGGATTGGACCGGGTCGTGCCGGATTGGGCCGGGTCGGACCGGGTCGCGGGTGGGCGGGCGGGTCAGTCGTCGTCGGACCCGGCGGCGTCCGGGCCGCCGTCCTCCGACTCCGCGAGGGCCGCGTCCAGCCGCCTCCGCGCCCCGTCGAGCCAGCGGCGGCACACCTTCGCCAGCTCCTCGCCGCGCTCCCAGAGCGCGAGGGACTCCTCCAGCGTCGTACCGCCCGCCTCCAGCCGGCGTACGACCTCGATCAGCTCGTCCCGCGCCTGCTCGTATCCGAGGGTCGAGCCGGGGGCGGCCGGCTCGGTGGACTTCTCGTCCGTAGTGGTCATGGGCTCCAGCCTAGAGGCGGGATACGACAGGAAGGTTGCGCCGCCGTGGCGGAGACGGCGGGGCCCGGGGCCGGTGAGCTGTCGGGGGCGGAGCCGGTCAGGGCGTGACCCGGACCGTGAATTCGCCCTCGGCGACCCGGGCCCGCAGTTTCTCCTCGGCCGACACCTCGTCCGCCGCCCGGACGACCCCGCCGTCCGCCCGTTGCAGCACCGCGTACCCCCGTTCCAGCGTCGCCGCCGGGGAGAGGGCCACCACCCGCGCCCGGGTGTGGGCCAGCTCCGAGTCGGCGCGGTCCAGCAGATGGCCCAGGGTCCGGCGGCCACGTTCGAGCAGCGCCGAGACCTGCTCCTCCCGTTCTTCCACCATCCTCTGCGGCCGTTCCATGCACGGGCGGTGGCAGGCCGCCGCCAGGCCCCGCTCCTCCCGGTCCAGCAGCCCCGTGATGGTGCGCAGCGCCCGCTCCCGCAGCTGGCGGATGCGCGTCAGCTCCTCGCCGACGTCCGGAACGACCTTCTTCGCCGCGTCCGTCGGCGTGGACGCGCGCAGGTCGGCGACCAGGTCGAGCAGAGGCGTGTCCGGCTCGTGGCCGATGGCCGACACGACGGGCGTACGACAGGCGGCCACGGTCCGTACGAGCTGCTCGTCGGAGAAGGGCAGCAGGTCCTCGACGCTGCCGCCGCCGCGCGCCACGATGATCACGTCCACGTCCGGGACGGAGTCCAGTTCCTTGACGGCCTTGACGACCTGTGGCACGGCGTGGACGCCCTGGACCGCGACATTGCGCACCTCGAAGCGGACGGCGGGCCAGCGGTGCCGGGCATTCTCCAGCACGTCCCGCTCGGCCGCGGACGCGCGCCCGCAGACCAGGCCGATGAGCTGCGGCAGGAACGGCAGCGGCCGCTTGGCGTCGAGCGCGAACAGCCCCTCCGCCGCCAGTGACTTCTTCAACTGCTCCAGCCGGGCCAGCAGCTCGCCGACCCCGACCGGCCTGATCTCGGTGGCCCGCAGCGAGAGCTGGCCGCGGGGCGCGTACCACTCCGGCTTGGCGTGCACGACGACTCGCGCGCCCTCGGAGACGATGTCGGCGACCCTGTCGAACACGACGCGGTAGCAGGTGACGGAGAGAGAGATGTCGTGCGACGGGTCGCGCAGGGTCAGAAACACCACCCCCGCGCCGGGCCGCCGGGACAGCTGAGTGATCTGCCCCTCGACCCACACGGCGCCGAGCCGGTCGATCCACCCACCGATCAGCCGGGACACCTGCCCGACGGGGATCGGCGCGTCCGCCGAGGTGTTGAGAGCCATACGGGCAGGCTAACGGTCCACGGCGACAGTGCCCCGTATCGAGGCCCCCATATCGAGCCGCTCGAGCTTTTCCGAGGGAGGGCCTTCCCGGGCGGGTACGGAATGCCGGGCGTCGTCTCCCGCGCGCCCCCTGCCGGGATGCCCCGTAAGGCCCCGACCAGGCGCCCTGCCGCCTCGTCGCCACGGCCACCCGTCCGCGCCGCGGGGGCGATCATTCCGTTTCCGTCCCGGCCTTACGATGGGGGGCATGACTGCTACGCCGCCCGTCGCCCGCCGCGTCCTGCTCGCCGCCCCCCGGGGCTACTGCGCGGGTGTGGACCGTGCCGTGATCGCCGTCGAGAAGGCCCTGGAGCAGTACGGCGCACCGATCTATGTGCGTAAGGAGATCGTCCACAACAAGTACGTCGTGCGGACCCTGGAGAAGAAGGGCGCGATCTTCGTCGAGGAGACGGAGGAGGTGCCCGAGGGTTCCATCGTGATCTTCTCGGCACACGGCGTCGCCCCGGTCGTCCACGACGAGGCCGCGCAGCGGAAGCTCGCGACCATCGACGCCACCTGCCCGCTGGTCACCAAGGTCCACAAAGAAGCCGTCCGCTTCGCCGACGACGACTACGACATCCTCCTCATCGGCCATGAGGGCCACGAGGAGGTCATCGGTACGAGCGGCGAGGCTCCCGACCACATCACACTGGTGGACGGCCCGGACGATGTGAAAAACGTCGAGGTGCGCGACGAGTCCAAGGTCGTATGGCTGTCGCAGACCACGCTGTCGGTCGACGAGACGATGGAGACCGTGGACGCGCTGAAGGAGCGTTTCCCGCAGCTCATCAGCCCCCCGAGCGACGACATCTGCTACGCCACGCAGAACCGCCAGGTGGCGGTCAAGCGGATCGCGGCCGAGTCCGAGCTGGTGATCGTGGTCGGCTCGAAGAACTCCTCCAACTCCGTCCGTCTGGTCGAGGTGGCGTTGGGCGCCGGTGCCAAGGCGGGGCACCTGGTGGACTACGCGGACGAGATCGACGAGGCCTGGCTGGAAGGCGTCACCACGGTGGGCGTGACGTCGGGAGCCTCGGTGCCGGACGTCCTGGTCGAAGGCGTGCTGGAGTGGCTGAAGGAGCGGGGTTACGGCGACGTCGAGGTGGTGCAGCCGATGGAGGAGAGTCTGACCTTCTCGCTGCCGAAGGAGCTGCGGCGTGATCTGCGGGCCGAGGCGTCCGCCGCTGCCGCCTCCCCGTCCTCCTCGTCGGAGAAGTGATCTCGTCGTCCTCGTCCGGGAAGTGACCCGCCGGGAAGTGACCTGCGGTCGCTGCCCGTAGCGTGGTTCCCATGCAGCGACACATTTTCGGTGTGGACATCGGCGGATCCGGCATCAAGGGCGCCCCGGTCGATCTCTACCAGGGCGAGCTGGCCGAGGAGCGCCGCAAAGTGTCCACGCCGCAACCGGCCACGCCGGAGGCGGTGGCCGACGGTGTCAAGGAGGTCGTGGACCACTTCGCATGGTCGGGTCCGGTGGGCGTGACCTTCCCCGGGGTGGTCACCGGCGGTACGACCCGTACGGCCGCCAACGTGGACCCCGCGTGGATCGGCCGGGACGCGCAGGGCCTGCTCGCCGACCGGCTCGGTCTGCCCGTGACCGTACTGAACGACGCGGACGCGGCCGGTACCGCGGAGATGTCGTTCGGCGCGGGACGGGGCCGTGCCGGCACGGTGATCCTGCTGACCTTCGGTACGGGCATCGGCAGCGCGCTCTTCACCGACGGCCGGCTCGTCCCCAACACCGAGCTCGGCCACCTGGAGCTGGACGGCCATGAGGCCGAGAAGCGCGCCTCCACCAAGGTCAAGGAGGACGAGGACCTGGGCTGGCACCACTGGGCCCGGCGGGTGGCGAAGTACCTGACGCATGTGGAGATGCTGTTCTCGCCGGAGCTCTTCATCATCGGCGGCGGGGTGAGCCGCAAGGCGGACAAGTTCCTGCCGCTGATCGAGGGCGTCCGGGCCGGGATCGTGCCCGCGGAACTGCAGAACGACGCGGGCATCGTGGGGGCCGCCATGGCGGCTTTCGAGCAGCAGGGGAGCCAGGCGGCGCGGGTCGGGCTGGCGGGCGGGGAGGCGGAGGCGGACGAGGCGGCGGAGAAGTATGCGGCGCCGGGGAACGAGCCGCCGGGGCGGGCCGGTCGGCAGGACGACTCGTAGGCAGCGGCTGACGTCGTCGGACGAGGCCGTGGTCGTGGGACGAGGCCGGGTCGTGGGACGGTCGGGGCGCGTGAACGGGCCGCAGGCCGTCCGACGTGCGCGATCTGTCCGGCCCGGCCATGATCGTCGGACCGGCCGGCAGCCGTCGGTGCGTCGGGCTCGCGGCCCGTGGCCCGCGAGACAGGGCTATGCGCTTTGGGGCTGAGGGCTCTCGGCCGGGGTTATGCGCTTTCGGGCTGAGGGCTCTCGGTGGCAGGCTGCGCGCCCCCTGGCGGGCGCCCCGCGCGCCGGGCCGCCCGGTCACCCAGCATCAGGATCTTCCGCACGCCGACGATCACGACGGCCGTCAGCGTCCCGCCGTAGAGCCAGCCGGCCTGGAGTGCGAGCTGGGTGAACACCGCCATCACCTGACTGCCGAGGCCGCCGGAGCCACCGCTCGCGGGCAGCAGCCCGGCCGCGAACGAGATCGGCGCGCTGATCGGCGCCGTGATCAGGTCGGAGGGCCGTACCCAGAGACTGCCGAGAGCGCAGGTGAGCAGGAACAGCAAGCCGTACGGGAGGGCGGCGGCCCCCAGCAGCAGCCGGTCCAGAGTCCCGCCGGCCACCATGACCAGCAGTGTGGCCAGCCCGCAGCCGAGGCCGGTGAGGCGGGGGCCCGGGACCCTGAACCGTTCGAGCCGCCGGACGCCGCCGGAGGCGGGGGCAGCGGACAGGCCGGGCACGGCGCGGTAGCCGGAGGCCGACTCCTGCTTGATGCCCTTACGGGGCCGGGGTGTACGCATGCTGTGTTGCTCCACCGGACCAACGTAGGTGGCGGGGCAGGAGGAACCCCGCGATGGACACGCTGTTTGAGCCACCTTGGTTGTATGTTCGGCCGATAGTCCGCATGCGGTTGGTCTGCATGGGCGGGTGCACGGACCCCCGAACGAGCGCGGGCACGGGCGGGTGCACGAGCCGTACGAGCGTCCGCACAGGCCGGGAGGCCCGCCCCGTAGACTGGATGACCGGTCCCGTCCGGGACCCGTCCTCTCCAACATTCTCGCTACGGGAAGTCACCACGTGTCGCTCACGATCGGAATCGTCGGTCTGCCGAATGTCGGCAAGTCGACCCTGTTCAATGCCCTGACCAAGAACGACGTGCTCGCGGCCAACTACCCGTTCGCCACCATCGAGCCGAACGTCGGCGTCGTCGGGGTCCCGGACTCCCGCCTGGACAAGCTCGCCGAGATCTTCGGCTCGCAGCGCAAGCTCCCGGCGACCGTCGACTTCGTCGACATCGCGGGCATCGTGCGCGGCGCCTCCGAGGGGGAGGGCCTGGGCAACAAGTTCCTGGCGAACATCCGGGAGTCCGACGCGATCTGCCAGGTCATCCGGGCATTCCAGGACGAGAACGTCGTTCATGTCGACGGCAAGGTGTCACCCAAGGGCGACATCGAGACGATCAACACCGAGCTGATCCTCGCCGATCTCCAGTCCATCGAGAAGGCCATCCCGCGCCTGACGAAGGAATCGCGGCTCCAGAAGGACAAGGTCGCGGTCCTCGCCGCCGTCGAAGCGGCCCAGAAGATCCTCGAGGAGGGCCGCACCCTCTTCTCCGCGGGCATCACCAAGGGCACCGAGCAGGGCACGCTCCTGCACGAGCTGCACCTGCTCACCACCAAGCCGTTCCTCTATGTCTTCAACGTCGACGAGGACGAGCTGGTCGACGAGGCCTTCAAGGACGAACAGCGCAAGCTGGTCGCCCCGGCCGAGGCCATCTTCCTCAACGCGAAGATCGAGTCCGAGCTGATCGAGCTGGACGACGACGAGGCGCTGGAACTCCTCCAGTCCATGGGCCAGGAGGAGCCGGGCCTCACCACCCTCAGCCGCGTCGGCTTCGACACCCTGGGCCTGCAGACCTACCTCACGGCCGGCCCCAAGGAGGCCCGCGCCTGGACGATCAAGAAGGGCGCCACGGCCCCGGAGGCGGCCGGTGTGATCCACACCGACTTCCAGAAGGGCTTCATCAAGGCCGAGATCGTCTCGTACGACGAACTCCTCGAATGCGGCTCCATCCCGGAGGCCCGAGCCAAGGGCAAGGCCCGCATGGAGGGCAAGGACTACGTGATGCGGGACGGCGACGTCGTCGAATTCCGCTTCAATGTGTGAGCGGATGACATGACATCACGTCGCTGACCTGGCAGACACGCAGGTCAGAAGGGGTCGGCTCCTCCCGGAGCCGACCCCTTCGTCATGCCTGTGCTGGATGGGTGCTGATAGCGGCTGCCCGGCTCTCTCACCGTCCTGTCGCGGAGTTCCGGCCGGTTACGCGCTCGGTCTCAGCACGTCCTCCACCGTGTTCGCGAAGGACAGGACGACCGGTTCCGCTGTCGGTGTCGCGGGGTAGCGTGAGCGCAGGAAGAGGCCCTCGTGCGTGCGTGAGAACCAGAACTGCGCGTCGTCGGCCGTGCTCACGCTGCTGATGTGGTGCGCGTTGCACGCGCCGTGCTGCTCCGAGCCGGGGAACCGGCGGTAGTCGATGTACGAGACCATGAACACCTCGTCCCTCGTACGCCGGAACTCCCCACCCAGCGCCGCGAGGACTTGGGCGACCGGCCGCTCGGCCAGGGTCCGTGCCTCCCGGAACGCGTCCCGGGTCCGGCCTGCGCCTTCGGCGACCCGGCGCACTCCACCGACGTCCACGGTGAGCGGGGCCACCGTGGTGAACCAGCCGACCGCGTGCGTCCACCGCTCCTCGTACCGGGTGTGCAGGGGTGTGCACAGCCTGATCACCTCGTCCGCGCCGAGCCGGTGTGCGGCCAGGCCGACGGCGGTGAGTGCCCCGGAGAAGAGAGTGCCCCCGGCCGCCCGGCAGCGGTCTTCGAACTCGGCCGCGTCCTCGGCGTTCAGGAGTCGGCGGCAGTCCGTGCCCTGCGGCGCCCGCTCCCCGCGCGGCACGCCCAGGGCCAGCGGGAAGGAGGGCGTCGTGCCGTCGCAGGCCGCGAAGAACTCCGCCCACCGCCGGATCAGGGGATCTGCCCGGTCCGGCGGTGGCCCCGAGGCCCCTTCCTGTTCGAGGGCGCAGTAGTCGACGAAGCTGCCCGCCCCGGGCAGGTGGTCCGGCCCCCGGGCGGCCCCGGAGGCGTACGCCGCGTAGCTCTCGCGGATCTCGTGCACAGCGATGGCCAGCGAGTACCCGTCCATGTTGCAGTGGTCGAACCCGCAGAGGACGGTGGCGCCGCCGGGCCGCAGTATCGCGGTGAAGAGCCAGGACGGCCAACCCAGCGGCCGGCAGGTCTCGTCCAGCCGCCGGGTGAGCCGCCGGTGCAGCTCCTCGGGGCCGGCGCACTCCCCGGCGTCGCTGGCCACCAGTTCGAACTTCTCGGCGGGCAGCAGGAATCGCTCGACCCCTCCGGCTCCCTCGGGCCCTGCCCGGAAGCCGCTGCGCAGCGTCTCGTGCCGGCGCACCCAGCCCTCGAGGGCCGCCCGCAGTGCGTCCGGGTCGACCGGCCCGTCGGTGAGGTCGAAGGCGCAGGCCAGCCAGTGGCGCGGGCCGTCCGGGGAGCGCTCGGCGGTCTGGAGGTGGAACCGCTGGTTGAACGACGGCGGTGTCGCCGAGGCCACCGTGCCGTCCGCGATGGCGAGGGTCGCGGACGACGGCTGGAACTCCAGGATCCGGCCGGGCGCCGGGACGTAGCGGTCCATGGTGGTGACACGCATGGCTCAGGCCGTCTCCGTGCCCGGCAGCGACGCGCCGGCCCGGTCCTCGCCGGCCGGGTACTCGCTGACCCGGTACTCGCCGGTCCGCGCGATCTCGCGCAGCACATGCCGCAGATGCTCCAGGAACCGTGGCACATTCGCCCGGGCCGCGTCGGTGTCCGGATACCTGGTCTTGAGGTACGTCCTGTCCCACAGGCGGTTGACCCAGATCGGTACGTCGCCGCTGCTGCCCGGCCCGACCAGGGCGTTGCAGTTCGCGGCTGACCAGTCCATCGAGCCCGGCGCATGCCGGAGGTCCATGTACGACACCATGGGCAGCACCTGGGCGGCGTCGGACTGCACGGGGAGTCCCGGAATCAGTTCCGCCACCCGTAGCGGCGAAACCCCGGCCAGGCCCCGTGCCTCCTCGAAGGCGTGATGGGCGCCGGGGGCGATGTCGCCGAATCCCCGGAACGCGCCGAAGCCACGCCCGTCGTCCGCGACCGGGAACTCGACCGGCACCAGGTTGATGAACCACCCTTGTGTCTGCTGCCAGCGAGGCTCGTCCCTGGTGTGCACGACGGACAGCCCGCGGTACGAGGGATGCCCGCCCAGCTCGTACCCGCAGATGGCGAGCGCGGTGAGCAGTCCGGCGGAGAACCCGGCGCCCTGTGCCTTGCAGGCCTGGGCGAACGCCTCCGCCTCGGGCGCGTTCAGCAGGTCCATCTCCACAGGGACGCTCTGATACGTCCCGCCGGGCTCCGTACCGAGGTCCAGTGGGAAGCGTGGGGGCGGTCCGTCGAGGAAGAACTCCAGCCAGCGGCCGACCTCGGGCGAACCGGCGTCGATCCGCGCGGCCCGCTCGCGTTCGAGGGCGCAGTAGTCGACATAGCTGCCGGCTGCCGGCAGCTTCGCCTCGGTCCCGGCCAGCTCGGCCTCGTACAGCGCGCGCAGTTCGCTGAAGACCAGCAGAACGGAGAAGCCGTCGCTGTGGGCATGGTCGACCCCGAACCAGACGGTCGACGGGCCGCTCCCGGCGTCGCTGTCCCGGAGCACCGCGCCCGCTACGAAGGGCGGCCAGTGCATCGGGTCCGTGCCGGTGTCGAACTGCTGGTGCACATGCTCCCGGATCGCGGTGGAGGACGCGGTTCCGCCGAGCGGTACCGGCTCCAGCGCCAGTACGTCCGCGGGTAAGGCATGCCGCCGCAGCGTGGACTCCTGGGGGGTGGTGCCCTCGTCCACGGAGAACCAGGTGAGGAAGGTGGGGTGGCGCCGGATCCATTTCTCCAGCGCCGCGGCCATGGCACCGGTGTCCAGCTCGGGCACGTCGAAGACGATGCCCAGCCACGGTGACTGCTTCCTGCCGGCGGCCTGGTTCGCCAGCCGCCGCCGGATGTGGTTCTCCTGCACGTAGGAGGGCGGCGCCGGGTGCACGGGCGCGGTGGCCGCGGCTTCCCGTGCCCGGTCGGAGATGCGGAACTCGACGAGCTCACCGGGTTCCGGGGCGTAAGCGTGAATCGGGGTCATCAGCATGTCGCGGGATTCCTTTCCTCGGCTGCTTTCCGTGGGCAGCCTGCTTCATCGTGCCGGTCGGGCAGGGGGAATTGCGGGAACAGTGATCTTTATCGCGTTCGGACCCTGGACATTCGAGTGGGAAACTCAATTGAACGCCGTCATGAGAGCGCGATCCACAGAATGGTGGTGTATAGAGGGCGGCTGCGTGGCTCGGCAGCTTTGCCTCGCTCTACCTGCGGAGCTCCCGGCGTCCGGTTTCACGTCAGGGACGGAAGGGGACGGTACGGGACCGTATCCGGGGCGCGGGCGGGATCACCGGAAATCGTGGGCGCCTACGGGGATCCCCGCAGAGAATGTCTTGCCGTTACCGGTCGGACGTCACGGTCGTACATATCGGTGGGGGACACGTGCCTGCCTTGCTCGTTGGGTGGAGATGTGGGGGGCTGAGCGTGGTGAGCGGTGGCCTTCCGGTCCTGCATGTTTCCGGAACGGCATGCGGACATTGGCGTCTCGCCATTCCGGAGAAGGGCGTCGTGTGATCGGTGTTTACCTGACGGCAATCTCCCACGAATACGGGAAACAATTTCGACGTGGGGAGGACCATACTGGCCGGTAGGTCGCAGGGCAAGGGTTGAGATATGCGAAGTATTCACCGGTCGTTGCTGTTTGGCTCGGGGGCATTTCACGAGAAGAGTATTTTGGACCGGGCGAATGGGCAGAGAAGTGCCGTTCGGATAGTTGGGGACATGTCGCTCATGCGGCAGCGGGGCCGGGCCGGTCCTGGTGTGCGGGTCCCGCCGGGCTGGATCCCGCCGACACGCTGCGTCAATGGGGTCCTTCACGCCTCCGGGCAGCCCCCGCCGATGACCACTGACGCCCCTGCGAGTGTCATGTACATCACATCACGACCAAGCGACGTACGGCGCGGGAGGGGTGATGGGCGGTGAAGGGCGACGACCGAGGCCTCGCCCGCGGCAGCACGGCGGCCTGCTGGAGCGAAGATCCGGGCTGCTCGGGGGCCATCGCAGGGCGCTCACCAGTCCGGACAGAGGGCCAGGCTGTCCGGGACCTGTCCGGGACATGTCCCGGACAGCGAACCGTGTTCCCGTGCCCTCCCGGCCTGCTGAAGGGTGACCACGACAGGAACACCTCGATCGTGAAATCGTGAAGGGGGCTCATGCGTACACGTATCTGGCTCACCAGTGTTGCGATGGGAGCCGCTGTGCTGGCCGGCGGCGCCGTTACCACCGCGCAGGCAGCACCCGCCTCCTCCGAGGCCGCCACGGCACCCGGCATCGCGGCGGATTGGCTCTACGTCGGTACCTACAGGACCCTGTCGGAGTGCCAGGCGGACGGCAGGAGCTCCGTCTATGAAGACTGGGACTGCAAGCGGGGGGCCAGCGGTAAGTGGCAACTCTGGGTCCTGGCCTGACCGTTGGAGCCTGACGGCGCGTGCCCCTTTGGCTCGGAGGGGCATGCGCCGTGCTCGTCAAGACCCCTCGTCGGACGAGGACGGCACGTCCGGGGGGAGCCCGTCCCGGACGCCGGGTCCTTGATCTACGGCTTGATGTTCTGGTTCAGATGGAAGAGGTTGCCCGGGTCGTACACGGCCTTGATCCGCGCCAGACGGTCGTAGTTCGCCTTGTAGTTGTCCTGGATCCGGCTCTGGTCGTCATCGGCCATGAAGTTGATGTAACCGCCGCCCTCCGAGTGCGCAGCGGTCGCCCGGTAGTAGTCGCGCACCCATTGGATGTTGGACTCGTTCTCCTCGGGATCCGGCCACATACCGGCGATGACGGTGGCGAAGTTCGCGTCGCGGTAGGCGAAGGCCGTCTCGTCCGGGCTCACGTCGTGGCAAGCGCCGTTCACCGGGTAGATGTGGATGGTCGAGTTGACCGCCGGCAGCCGCGGGGCGTGTTCGAGATGGGCCGCGATGGCGTCATCGGTCAGCTCTCCCACGAAGTTGGCCTTCCAGTAGTGCTGCAGGCCCGGCGGTACGAGCGCGTCGAAGGCGCTGTTGAGCATCGGATACGGCATGGGCCCGATGGCGTCGGCAACGACGGGTGCCACCTCCCGGAACGGCTGGACGGCACGTTCCCCCTCCTCCACCGGTCCGGCCCAGCACGCCATGATCGCCGACAGGACGTCCCCATGGCGGTCCTCGGGGATGAACGGCAGGGGCGGGGCGATCTGGAACGCCGGGAAGCCACCGAGTTCGCGCGGCGCATCGGCGATGAACTCCCGGAAGAAGCGGAGGACGGTGTCCGCGTCCTCCAACTCGTAGAAGATCGGGCCGCCGTAGATGTCCTTGACCGGAGCGAGCCGGAACTCGAAGGCGGTCACCACGCCGAAGTTCCCTCCGCCACCGCGGATGGCCCAGAAGAGGTCCTCGTTCTCCCGCTCGCTCGCGACGAGCAGCCGGCCGTCCGCCGTGACGACATCGGCCGCGATGAGGTTGTCGCAGGACAGCCCCTGGCTCCGGCAGAGATAGCCGATGCCGCCGCCCACGGTGAGCCCCCCGATGCCGGTGGTGGAGATGATGCCCCCGGTCGTGGCCAGTCCGAAGGAGTGCGTCGCGGTGTCGAAGTCGCCCCAGGTCGCTCCGCCCTCGGCGCGTACGGTCCGGGTGGCGGGGTCGACCCGTACGTCCCGCATGCCGGAGAGATCGGCCACCACGCCGTCGTCGCAGGTGCCGAAGCCGGGCACGCTGTGTCCGCCGCCCCGTACGGCCAGGTCGACCTCGTTCTCCCGCGCGGCGTCGACCACGGCCCGGACGTCCCCCGCGTGGGCGCAGCGCACCACCGCGGCCGGTCTCCGGTCGATCATGGCGTTGTGGACCGTGCGTGCGTCGTCGTACGCGTCGTCGTCCGGGCCGATCACCGGTCCGCCCACACGCTCGCGCAGCTGCTGGATCAACGTGCCTGCTGACATGACGGTCACCCCTGGTGCGCTTGCCGGTCGTTCCACGCTACGACGGGGCGGGGAGGCCCGCCTGTCCGTCCCGAGGAGGCAGGATTCCCTCCGACCTGGCGCAGGCGGGATCCCCGGGCAGGCCCGGACGGCGCTCCCGCGCTCGCCATGGGCGAGGGGACCGGGCCCCGCAGCCGGGCCCAGTCGGCCCCTTTCCTGCCGCCCGCCCGGAGACCCCCGCCCGGCGCGCCGATCACCCGCCGTTGGCACATGCTGGTGATACGACGTGCGGGCGTCCGTATCAGGAGGACGCGAGATGGGTGAGGAAGCCCCGGGGCCGGACGGGGACCAGCGGACCGGCAGCAGGCACGACGACGAGTGCCGCGGGGAGGCCGAGAACGCGCTGACCACCGCGCTCGAACCGGCCCTCATCGAAGCCGTACGGGCGAGCGGCGGCTACGGCGGTGGCATCTACCTGCGCTCGCGCGACCGCCGCTCCCTCGTGCTCGCCATGGTCGCCGGAGTCCCCCGCTCCCTTCTGAAGCCCTGGTGGCGCGTCCCCGTCAGCGGCGCCGTCCCCGCCGCCGAGGCGTACCGGAACGAACGGGGCATCCAGCTGTCGGACGAGGGCGAGACCATGCGCCGCTTCCCGCAGATGTCGGTGGGTCTGCCCTATCCGTTCGCCTCCGCCTATCTCCCCGTCCGCGGCCACGACGAGGTGGTGGGCGTCCTGCTGGTGATGCGCTCCACCGCCCGCGGCGCCGGACCGGCCTCCGAGGAGCAGGAGCGGCTGCGGGCCGCCGTCGACGAGATGGGCCGCTCCCTCTCGGGGCTCGACACCCGGGACTGCCCCGTCGAGTACGACGACGAGCCGCTCAGCGTCCGGCTGCCCGCCGTCGCGGTCGCCGGAGTACGGGTCGGCCTGATCGACTGGGACCTCGGCTCCGGCACGTTCGTCGCGGACGAGGAGGCCTGCGCGGTCCTGGGCACCGACCCGGCGGCCTTCGGCGGCACCATCGAGGATCTCGAAGAGCATGTCAACCCCGACGACCTGCACGAGCTGCGGGCCAGTGGCAGGGAGGCCGTCGAACGCGGCTGGGTGCGGGCCCGCCGATTCCGGGTGCTCGAGGGGACAGAGGGGGAGACCCGCTACCGCCCGGTCGAGCTGTGGGGACGGGTCGTCGACGGCCGCGGCCGCCCCGATACGGCGCGCCATCTGGTCGGGGTGGTCGTCGACGCGGCCGCCGGGACCACCGCTGCCGAGGCTGCCGAACGCCTGCCCGACGGTGTCTTCTCCATGGACCAGGACGGCAGGATCACCTACACCAACCACCGCGGCGAACAGCTGCTGCGCTCACCGCGGGAGGATCTGCTCGGCCGGCACCCGTGGGAGGTGCTGACCTGGCTGTCGGACCCCGGGTACGAGGACCGCTACCGGGCCGCGATGCTGTCCCAGGAGCCGACGTCGTTCCTGGCCCGCCACCCCGACGGCGGCTGGCTCGGCTTCATCCTCTACCCCGACGCGAACGGGCTGACCGGCCGGATCTTCCCCACCAGCCCGCCTCTCGGCGAGGCCCGCCCGGACGAGTTCCCCGAGCCGGATGCCTCCGTCCCCGCACCCCTGGCTCTGACGAGGCCCGGAGCCCTCTACCACGTGGTCCACATGGCCAGCGTGCTCACCGAGGCGGTGACCGTGCGCGAGGTGTGCGTCGCCGTCGCCGAACAGCTGCTGCCCGCTTTCGGGGGCCAGGAGCTCGCCCTCTACGTGATCCGGGACCAACGGATGCACCTCGCCTGGGAATCCGGTTATCCCGAGGGCTTCCTCGAGGAGTTCGAAGGCGTACCCCTCGACGCCCACCTTCCCGGTGTCGAGACCCTCACCTCCGGCGTCCCGATCTTCTTCGAGTCACCCCGCCATCTGTCGTCGGCCTACCCCGGCATCACGCTGGACCGCATGCACGCATGGGCGTTCCTGCCGCTCATCGCCTCCGGCCACCCCGTCGGCTCCTGCATCCTCGGTTACGACGCACCGCATTCCTTCACCGCGGATGAGCGCGCGGCGCTGACCGCGCTCGGCGGTCTGGTCGCCCAGGCTCTCGAACGTGCCCGGCTGTACGACGCGGAGTTCACCCTCGCCCGGGGCCTGCAGGACGCCCTGCTGCCGCACCGGCTCCCGCCGGTCGACGGCCTGCGGACCGCCGGGCGCTACCTCCCGGGGACCCAGGGCATGGAGATCGGCGGGGACTGGTACGACGTGATCGAGACCAGTCGTGGAGTCGCCCTGGTCATCGGGGACGTCGAGGGCCACAATGTGGCCGCCGCGGCCGTCATGGGCCAACTGCGCAGCGCCGTGAACGCGTTCGCCACCAGCGACAGCAGCCCGGAGGAGGTCCTGTCCCGGACCAACCGGCTGCTCGCCGACCTCGACGCGGGCGTCTTCGCGACCTGCTGCTACATCGAGCTCGACCCCCGTACGGGCCACGCCCGTGCTGTACGGGCCGGGCACCCTCCGCCGCTGCTGCGCCATCCCGATGGGCGGACGGAGCAGCTGGAGCTGGCGGGAGGCACCCTGCTGGGCGTGGACTCCGGTGCCGTGTATCCGGTGAACGAGCTGGAGGTGCCGCGCGGTTCGGTGCTGGCGCTGTACACCGACGGGCTGGTCGAGCAGCCGGGCAACGACATCGACCAGGGCGTCGACGCGGTGCGCGACTGTCTGGCGCGCGCCTCTCCCGACTCCCTGGAGTACATGGCCGACCAGCTCGTACGGCAGGCCCGCCGCGAGCCGGACCGGCCCGACGACGTGGCGCTGCTGCTCACCGCCTACACCGGGGTATGACGGCTGCCCCGGAGGCGGGAGGTCAGCGCGTCGCCATCAGTTCCCCGAGGCCGGTCTGCAGGTCCTCGAGGTTCATCACGGGAGTGACATCGACCTTGGCGCCGAATTCCAGGAAGAAGGTCTCGGCGACGCTCGGAAGCTGCGAGGACCTCTCCATGTCGAAGACGAGGAAGCAGGTCCGCACGCCCTCGTCGGGGAAGAAGTAGGCCGCCTCCGGCGCGAGCGCGTCGAGCGCCGACATGAGGGTCTTCTCCATCGTCCCGTTCTTGATCGTCTGGTTGCCCGCCTCCGTGGGGATCCGGGCCTTCAGCAGCATGCGCATGGAACTCACCTCATCCGGGCGGACCGCGCCGGGCGCCAATCCGCGCCCGGGTGGACCGCTGGTCTCCTTCCAGCGTCTCTCCAGGCGATCGGCCCCGCAAGGAACGTCCGGACCGCTCGCGGACGCCCGCTGCGCCGATCGGACCAGTCCGCGTGGGGCTCCGGCCCCGGCCGGGAAAGCCTGGGCCCGACGGGTCCCCGCGGCCCGGACGAGGAGGCGGTCATGGCGCTGCGGCGAGGCATCGGACTGTGGCCGGTCGTCGTACGGTGCCTGCTCGCCGTCGTGCTGCTGGTGCTCGCGACGCTCGAAATCCTGCTGCTCGTCCTGGTGTTCGTGCCGCTGCCGCGCCGTCCGCTGCTGGCCACCGCCTCCGTGCTGGCCACCTCGTGGTCCACCCCGGCCCTCGCCGTCCCGGCCCTGCTGGGCTTTCTGGCCGTACGGGCCGTGTGGCGCAGCCGGGTGCGCTGGGCGGGCTGGATCGCGCTCACCACCTCGACCGCCGCCCTGCTGTGCGCGCTGGCGCCGTACGCCGCCGCCTGGCGGACCGCCCGCGCCCACGGCCAAGGGCTGTCCCTGGTGGACCAGTTCGGCGGACTGAACTACGCCCTCGGCCCCGACCGGACCCGCAGCCTCGTCTACGCGCGCGTGGGCCGGCACCGGCTGAAGATGGACCTGTGGCTGCCGGACGGGGCGCCCCGGAAACCGCGGCCGGCCGTCGTCTGGGTGCACGGGGGCGGCTGGGAGTCCGGCCACCGGAGCCAGACCCCGCGCTGGAACCGGTGGCTCAACGACCGCGGATACACCGTCTTCGACATCGAGTACCGGCTCGCGCCCCGGGCCACCCAGCTCCAGCAGATCAGTGATGTGAAGTGCGCGATCGGCTGGGTGCGCCGGAATGCCCGCAGCTATGCCGTCGACCCCGCCCGGATCGTGCTCGCGGGCACCTCCGCGGGCGGCAACCTCGCGCTCTCCGCCGCGTACACCGCGCGGGACGACCGGCCGCGGGCCTCCTGCCGCACGGCGCGCGACACCTCCGTACAGGCCGTGGTGTCGTTCTACGGGCCCACCGACATGGCCGGGCTGATCGCGGGCGGGGCGAATCCGGCGGACCCGGCGGTCCGCCGCTTCATGGGCGGCTCGTACCGCTCGGCGTCGGACAGCTTCCGGCTGGGATCGCCGGCGCAGCTCGTACGGGCGGATGTGCCGCCCACCCTGCTTCTGCACGGCAGCCACGACCGGCTCGTACCGGTGGAGCAGGCGCGCGAGCTGGACGCGCGGCTGAGCACGGCGGGGGCGGTCCACGCGTATGTGGAGATCCCCTGGGCGGACCATGCGTTCGACTACAACTGGGGCAATTGGGGAACGCAGATCGCGCGGCCCGCACTGGCTCGCTTCCTCGAACTTCATGCGCACCCTTGACCAAGATCACCACTTCGAGTGAAACTTTGGCCTGCGCTTGCCGTCAACAACCCAGGGTTGCCACGCTGTTGCAGTCTGTCAACCTATCGGGGAGGGGCCTGTGCCTTTCGGTGAGCAGCCTGCGTACCTTCGGGTCGCGGGCGACCTGCGGCAGAAGATCGTCGACGGCTCGCTGCCGCCGCACACCAGGCTCCCCTCCCAAGCCCGTATCCGCGAGGAGTACGGCGTCTCGGACACCGTCGCGCTGGAGGCGCGCAAGGTGCTGATGGCCGAGGGCCTCGTCGAGGGGCGCTCCGGATCGGGTACGTACGTCCGGGAGCAGCCCGTCCCCCGCCGTATCGCCCGTACCGGCTTCCAGGGGTCGGGCGATTCCACTCCCTTCCGCCAGGAGCAGGCGGACGACCGGGTGAAGGGCACCTGGGAGTCCAGCAGCGAGCAGGAGGCGGCGAGTCCCGGGGTGGCGGAGCGGCTGGAGATCAAGGCGGGGGACCGCGTGATGCGCACACGCTATGTCTACCGGGCGGAGGGGGAACCGGCGATGCTCTCCACCTCCTGGGAGCCGCTGGCCGTCACCGGGCGCACGCCCGTGATGCTGCCCGAGGAGGGGCCGCTTGCCGGGCGCGGAGTCGTGGAGCGGATGGCAGCCATCGATGTGATCGTCGACAACGTGGTGGAGGAGATCGGCGCGCGGCCGGGGCTCGCGGAGGAGACCCTGGCGCTGGGCGGTGTGCCGGGCCATGCGGTGATGGTGGTGGCCCGTACGTTCTTCGCCTCGGGCCGGCCGGTGGAGACGGCGGACGTGGTCGTGCCGGCGGACCGTTTCCGCGTCTCCTACCACCTGCCCGTGAAGTAGCGCTCTGCGGGTGAAGCAACGCTCTGTCCATGCAGGGGCGCCCTGCCCGTGGGTCTGCCGATCCGGGCCTGGTGCGAGCTGCGCAAGCCATGGGCCGAGCCGGAGCCGCACGGCGGGCGCCTGGATGGTGACGTACCTGCTGGTCATGGCCGGAGTGTCCTGGACGGGCGGCAACCGGCGGGCAGGGCCATGCCGGAGGGCTGGAACATCCTGATCGTCGCCCTGATCGGGCCGGCCTTCTATGCCTGGGGCGTACGGAGCGCCTGGCACAACCCGTCGCTCGCCGAGGTCCGGGCGGAGATGGCCGTCGAGACGCCCGCCGGGGGCTCCGGGCGCTCTGAGGACGAGGCCGTCGACGCGGCGCCGGGCGGCGACGGCGAGAAGTCCAAGTTCGAACATGTGGCCGGATGATTACCTCTTTGTGAAAACCCGTATCCGCTGCGTGAAGGTCGGGCGTACGCTCGGGCATATGCGGATTGCGGTTTCCTCAGGGAGCGGGACGCTGGGCGCCCGGGCGCACACGATGGCGCGAAGGGCAGGGCGATGACCGACAGCGGGCCTGTCCTGCCCTGGCTGGTCATACGCCAGGACGACAACGGCAACCAGTACCGCGTCGGTCGCTATGCCACCCGGGCCGAGGCCCAGCGGGTCGCCGACCGGCTGGGCGACAGCGGCCACAAACAGCTGTACATGGTCGAGAGGGTGGGGCGGCGGACGTCGTCGTAACGGAGAAGACCCGCACCCCTGCGGCCCGGAGTCCGCACCTACCGGCGCGGAGCTCCCGCCTAGGGCGTGTTTCGAAAGGAGCGCCGTCCGCCCGAAGGGCGGGGGTCGCGGCTCCCCCAGCTACCGCTGGGCGGTGCCCCCAGGTGCGTGCGATCGCAAGGCGGTGGGGGTACCCCCGGCCGGAGGCTGGGGGAGGTCGTCCTCGT
>NZ_JBQQBW010000079.1:0-32429 GCF_052245415.1 Streptomyces sp. 8N706
ACGACCTGCGGACGGAGAGCGGATTCGACCGGTTCCTCGCCACCGGCACCCTGAGCCCGGTCGGCGCCCCCGACTGACCGCGGGCGCCGACCCTCCCCCTATCCCGTACGCCGTATCCCGTCCGCGCCACCGGCTCCGGCACATACCGCCGCCGACCCGCTCCGCATGTCCATACGAACGACAAGGGGTGTTCGATGACCACTGCCACCGGCGGCCTCGCCGCCGACTGCCTGACCGCCGCCCGCGACCTGGCCGGGAAGATCGGTGCCCACTCTGCCGACATCGAACGGGACCGTGCCCTTCCGGCAGCGGTCACGGACGCCCTGCGGGAGGCGGGCCTGTTCCGCCTCGGCCTGCCCGAGCACCTGGGGGGCGTACGCGTGCCCTTCCCGGCCATCGCCGCCACCGTGGAGGAGATCTCCCGCGCCGACACGGCAACCGGCTGGTGCCTGGCGATCGGCAACACCAACGCCTTCCTCGCGTGGCTGGAACCGGAGGCGGCCCGCGATCTCTCCGCCGGCCGCACCGAGCCGGTGCCGGCCGGCTCCACCGCGCCCAGTGGCGTCGCCGACACCGGCCCGGACGGGAATGTCCGGATCAGTGGGCGATGGAGCTTCTGCTCCGGGGTGCCGCACGCCGATCTGGTGGTCACCGGCTACCGGGAGCGCGGCGCGGAGGGGCCGCCGGTCGACGCCCGGGTCGCCTTCGTACCGGCCCGGTCCGCCACCGTCCACGACGTGTGGCACACCATGGGGCTGCGCGGCACGGCGAGCCATGACGTCTCGCTCGACGACGTCACGGTCCCCGGGGAGCACACCGCCTCGCTGCTCGGGCCCGCCCCGCACGGCGCCGAGTTGCACCGGCTGACCCCGCTCAACATCCTCATGGTGCTGCTCGCGGGCATTCCGCTGGGCGCCGCCCGCCGCGCCCTGGAGGAGGCCGAGGCACTGGCCGCGGACAAACGGAGGCCCGGCACCCGGTCCGTGCTGCTGGAGGACCCCGCGGTGCTGACCGCGCTCTCCCGCGCCGACGCGGCGGTGGCCGCGGCCCGCGCCCATGTGCACGACGTGCTCGGCACGGCGTGGGACGTGCTGGCCGCCGGGGACGACCTGGCACCCGCCCTCCGCGCCGGCATCGCCGCCGCCACCGGCCACGCACTGGAGACCGGGCGGGGCGCGGCGAGCACCGCGCTGCGGCTGGCGGGCACCTCGGCGCTGCGCTCGGACCATCCGCTGCAGCGCTGCGTGCGCGATCTGCACGCCGCCGGACAGCACTTCGCGTTCTCGGACGACTTGCGGCAGCGCCACGCCCGGACGCGCTTCGGTCTGACGCAGCCCTTCTCGCTCTTCTCCGTGTGATCAGTGGGACCGGATCGGTGCGATTCGTGTGACGCCGGCGATCCCGCTGGTCCGAGTGAGGACGTTCGTCCGCGTGAGCCGTCCGGCCCCCCGCCCTTGACTCCGTCGACTGCCCGAGGTGACCCGATGACACCCACCGCCCGTACCGCCCCCGCGTCCGCTTCCCCTGCCCCCGCCGGAGATCCGCTGGCCCCCTCCGACGACCTCCTCTCCCGCTGTACGCGCGTCGGCGGCCTCGCCCGGCCGCGCGCCGAGGAGATCGACCGCGAAGGCGTACTGCCACAGGAGGTGATCGCCGCGCTGGACGAGGAACGGATCTTCTCCCTGACGCTTCCCCGCGCACTCGGCGGGCGCGGCTGCACGCCCGGTGAGGTGGTGGGCGCGGTCATGGCGCTCACCTACGCGGACGCCTCGCTCGGCTGGACCGCGCTGATCGGCCAGTCCTCCGGCTTCCTGTCGTGGATGGACCCGGGGGCGGCGGCCGAGATCACCGGGGAGACACCACATCCGCGGGTGGCCGGGTCGATGGCGCCGGCCGGGCGCGGCGTCCCCGAGCCGGGCCCTGACGGCACTCCCGGCTTCCGCCTCTCGGGCCGCTGGCCCTACAACTCCGGCTGCCGCCACGCACAGTGGCTGGTCGTCGCGTTCATTCCCGTCGGCGCTCCGGGCGGCGCTCCCGCCCCGGCAGGCGAGAACGCGGTGGGCCCCGGAGCCCCGTCAGGTCCGGTCGGAGGACCGCCCGGCGCGCCGGCCGGGGGCCGGCCCGGTGGACCGGGCGGTGGACCGGCCGGGGGACCGCCGCCCTCGCGGTGGGGCCTCGTGCGGGCCGAGGACGTGCGGACCGTGCCGACCTGGGATGTCATGGGCCTGCGCGGGACCGCCAGCGATGACATCGTGATCGAGGACGTGTGGATCCCGGCCCGGCGCACCTTCGACCCCGTCCGGGGGCAGGCCCGGCAGGACGGCGCCATCTTCCGGCACACGCTGTTCACCTTCCTCATGACGGTGATGGCCGGCTTCCCTCTCGGTCTGACCCGGCGCGTCCTGGACGACTTCACCGAGCTCGCCGCCGCCCGGGGACGGCTCGGCAGCCGCGGGACACTGCTCGACGACCCGCTGGTGCAAGCTCGTCTCCTACAGGCGCACAGCGAGGCGCGCGCCGCAAGGCTGCTGGTGGCCGAGGCCGTCGCCGCCCTCGACGCAGGCGCGGGCGAGGACCCGGTACCGGCCCGGGCGGCGCTGGCCGCCGCTGTGCAGAACGCCCAACGGGTCTGCCTGGAGACCGCGGAGTGGGCCTTCCACACGGCGGGCGGCAGCGCCGTACACACCAGCCATCCGCTGCAGCGCGCGTGGCGCGACGCCGTGACCGCTTCCAGCCACATCGCCTTCTCCACCAGCAGCGCGGGCCGGACGGCGCGCGCCCTCCTGCGCCCGGAATCCCTGACGGACATGGAGGCCCTGCTGGTATGACAGGGAGGGGCCCGAGCGGGTCATGAGCCGGCCACTCCAGACGCCCCACCGCCCGGTAAGTCCAGGGGACTTGACTGCCGGAGGAAAAAGGTTAGGCGGCTAATTGCAAAAAGGTTAGCCGACTAATATATTTCTTGGCATGAGTCCTGAGACACCTCGGAATCCCGGGGAGCAGGCCGCCCCGCCGCCGTCCGGTGACGGACCTCCGGGACCGCCCGCCGGTAAAGATCCACTGATCGCGGGCTCCGGCTGGTTCGCCGTCGTGGCCACGGGCCTCGCCATCTTCATGACGACCTTCGACATGACGGCCGTGGCCATCGCCCTCCCCGACCTCAATCGCGAACTGTCCATCTCTCCGCACGAGGGAGAGTGGCTGATCCTCACCTACGCGGGCGCCATGGTCGCCCTCGGCCTCCCCGCAGGGCGGTACGTGGACGCGTCCGACATCAGGGGCTGCTTCGTCGTCGGCTCCCTGGGATTCGCCACGGCCAGCGCGCTGGCCGGGTTCGCCGTCGACCTGCCCCAGCTGATCGGTGCCCGTCTCCTCCAGGGCATCTTCGGCGCTCTGCTGGCTGCCGTCGCCCCGGTCATCGCGGCCCGCTCGGTGCCCCCTTCCCAACGCGGCAGGGCACTCAGCATCATCGGTGTGCTCGGGCCACTCGGCGCCGTCAGCGGGCCCGCCCTCGGCGGTCCGCTGGTGGACACCTGGGGCTGGCAGTCGGTCTTCTTCGTCGTGGTGCCGTTCAGCCTGGCCGCCGTGGTGGTCGGCCTGCGCAATCTCGCGTCGCTGGTCCCGATGCGGCCGCCCGCATGGAGCCTGGCCGGGGAGAGCGCCATCGTCGCGGTCGGCACGCTGAGCGTCTTCGCGGCGCTCACCCGGCTCGCGGAGCGGAACCCCTCCTACCTCCTCATCGCCGGCCTGTTTGCGGCCGCGGCGGTCTGCTTCCTCGTGTGGCGCCGCACCGCCGGCTACGGCGCGGCGCGGAGTGCGCTGGCCGTACCCATGGTCGCCGCCTGCGTGCTGTCGCTGACCCTGACCACGGTCGCCAGCGGCACCCTCTATTACCTCCCGCCGTTCGCGCTCGAAGCGTTCCGCGGCTGGTCCGCCTCCACCATCGGCCTGCTGCTGCTGTTCCAGCCGCTGGCCATGGGTGCCATGGGCCCCCTCGCCGGCTGGCTGGTGGACACGTGGAAGCCACGCGCGACCGCCGCCATCGGACTGATCTCCATGACGGCCGGCGCGGTGCTGCTCATGCTCGGCATCGAGAACTGGCCCGCCGGCGTACTGGTGGCCGCGCTGCTGCTCGCCGGGCTCGGACTGGGGCTGTTCGCCGGCCCGAACCAGACGCTGCTCATGATGTCCGCGCCGCCGCAGCTCCGCGGGACCTCGGCCGCACTCTCCGGCACCGGACGCCAGATCGGTCTGGCGCTCGGGCCCGCATTGGCCACCATCATCTGGCTGTCCGGTGCTCACAGCGGGACGGGCGCATCCGGCGACGGCATCGTCATGGCGTTCATCGTGGCGCCGGTGGCCGTGGCCGCCGCGCTCGGCGCCTTCCTCCTCATGACCGGGGATGCCGGGGCGCCGCCCCAGCGGCCGCCCGGACCGCCGGAGCCCGCGCGGCCTGCCGAGGCGGCTGCCGACGCGCAGAGCGCTCCGCCGGGTGCCGCGCCGAGCTGAGTGCATCGCGCGTCCGCCCCGGCCCGCCGTCCATGCTCTTTCTCTCTTCACTCCCGGCTGTATCTCTCCTCTCAACGACCCCGAAGTGGAGCACGTCCATGACCAAGATTGCAGTAGTGGTGCACAGCCTTGCCGGCTCGACCCTGACCCTCGCCTCGGCAGTGGCCGAGGGCGCCACGAAGGCGGGGGACAACGAGGTGCGGCTGCTCCGCGTCCCCGACCTCCGCAGCGACGAAGACATTGCCGCCGACCCCCGCATCGGGCGGCTGTTCAGCGAGCGCGTCGCGCAGCACCCCGTGGCGTCGACTGACGACCTGGCCTGGGCGGACGCCGTGATCCTGGGTAGCGGCACCCGGTTCGGCGGCATGTCGGCCGCCATGCGCAACTACCTGGAGGGCTCCGCCTCGCTGTGGATGTCCGGGGCACTCCAGGGCAAGGTCGGGGCGGCGTTCGCCGCCGCCTCCACTCCGCACGGTGGCATGGAGCAGACCGTGCACGACCTGCTCACCGCGATGATGCACTTCGGCATGCTGCTGGTCTCGCCCGGATACGCGGACCAGGTCCAGTTCCGGGCCTCGAGCCCGTACGGATCCGTGGCGCAGGCCGGCGGGCCCACCGGCCTGCTGCCGACCGAGGACGACCTGGAGTCCGCACGCTTCCTCGGCCGACTCGTCGCCCAGACTGCCGGTCGGCTGGCGCCCGCCCAGAACGGCTCCTGACGCCCTACCGCTGCTCAGCCCGTCCGGGCACGCCTGTGGCCCGGTGGTCTGCGGGCCCCGGCGTCTCGTCCCCCATGTGTACGACCGTCCGCGTGCTTGTGTACCACCGTCCGCGTGCCGGATCCGCCCGCCCCGTCAGTCCGTCGACCGTCCCGGCACACGCCGGGGCCCACCTCACCGACAGGAGCCCCTCGTGGAGTCCAACGCGCCCACCGCCCTGCCCCGTCCATGGCCGAGCGGCCTGCTCTTCGGCGTCATCGCCACTATGGCCAACCTCATCGTCTTCGCCATAGCCCGCGCCGCCTCCGGCGAGGCGCTGACCGTGCCCGGCTGGAACGGCAACCCGCCGCAGACCGTCGGGCCGGTCCCGATCATCATCATGACCCTGGTCCCGGCGGTCCTGGCCATCCTCTCCGGCATGCTGCTGGCCCGCTTCACCGGAGCACCGCGCACCATCTTCATCGCCGTCGTCGGCGTGCTGACGCTGCTTTCCACCGGCGGCCCGCTCAGCTCCGGTGCGGAGAGCGGCACGGTGGTGGCCCTGGTGGTGATGCACCTGCTGACCGGCGCAGCCATCGGCTTCGGTGTGGCGCGCGCGCTGCCCGCCCGCCGCGCGGCAGCTCCCGCAACCACCGCCTGAACCACAGGATCCGCGCCGTCACGGCGCGAGCCGGGCCCCGGCCTTGGCCGCGGCCTGCCCGGCCAGGCCGACCTGCCCGGTCGTCGGACGGGCAGGGCGCAGTACGTGCCGCCCGCGGCGCACCGCCGCAGAGGAGACGCCCACGAAGGTGCATCACACTCCTGCGCACACCCTGCGTCGGCGGGTCAGCGGAACCCCCGAGGGCGGCCAGAACGGCGAAGTTCAGCAGCATCAGGCGGCCGGGGGTGGGTTGCCGGGGGCCCACTCGGCGCGCCCGGCGGCCTCCGCCGTCTTGTCCTTGCCCAGCAGCTCGGCCGGCAGCGCAACGCGGGTCACGTCGCCGGTCCCCAGCTGCACCGGCTTGGAGCAGATGAGCAGCTGTGCGGTGACGAACGGGGCGAGGGCCTTCGGCGCGGTGAAAGCTGTACGGGAACCGGAGGCCCGCCCCTCCCGGGGGCCGTACCCCCGCGGTCACGCAGGCGTGTGATCCTCGCTCCCGGCGCGGCGCCCGAGCAGCAGGACCGCGACCCCCGCGGCGGGTGCCGGAACCGCGCCGACCCCCAACCGGAGCGCGCCCTGACGCGACGGCCCAACTGGCCCTGGCCCAACTGCCAAAGAAGTACCGGCGCGGGCGCCAGACGCTGATCCGGACCGACTCCGAGGGCGGCACCCACGGAGTTCGTGACCTGGCTCACGAGGCGCGGAAGGTGGCTGTCCTACTCGGTCGGAATGACCATCACCGACGTCATTCATCAAGCCGTCCTGAAGGTCCCCCGCCTCTGCCTGGACAGCGGCCGTCTAGCCCGGCGGGGAGATCCGTGACGGTGCCTGGGTGGCCGAGCCGGACGGCGACGCCCTCAAGAGCCGGCCGAAGGGAATGCGGCTGATCGTCCGCAAGGAACGTTCGCACCCCGGCGCCCAGTTGCGCTTCACCGACGCCGACGGACTAAGGCTGACCTGCTTCGCCACCAACACCACCGGGATGGCGATCGTCGCCCTCGAACTGCGTCACCGTCGGCGGGCACGAGCCGAGGACCGTATCCGAAACGCGCGCGCCACCGGCCTGCGCAACCTGCCCCTCCACGACACCGCGCAGAACTGGATCTGGCTGGAGATCGTCCAGCTCCCCTGGACCTGCTCGCCTGGATGCCGATGCTCGCCCTCACCGGCCGGCCCGACTCTGGGAGCCTCGACGCCTGCGGCTCCGTCTGTTCTCCGCCGCCGCCCAGCTCGTCACCACCGCCCGCCGACGGCACCTCAGATTCGCCCGACACTGATCCTGGACCGACGTCATCACCGCAGCGATCCAGCGACTCGACGCCCTCCCGAACCCCGGCTGACCAGCCAACTCACCTGCCCCGTGAACCTTACCCGCCCACCGGAGCTGTGGAACCCGGCGCCCACCCGACGCGGCAGCCGGGCCCTCGCCCTGCCCGCACTCCGCCCAACAAGCCGAAAAACCACCAGTTGAACTGGGAGCCGTCACGTAAGATCGCGGCTAGTTTTCCTGCACCCGGAAATCCTGGCGATATATTTCGCTGCTGAGTTGAGGATTTCGTCGGCGGTCTTGGTCCAGGTAAACGGTCTGGGGTCATCGTTCCAGGTCTGGATCCAGGTGCGAATGCCGGCTTCGAGGGCTCGCACCGATCTGTGCGTGCCGCGGCGGACGAGTTTGTCGGTGACCTGTCCGAACCATCGCTCGACCTGGTTGAGCAAATGAGAACCGGTCGTGTGAAGTGGACGTGGAATCGGGGGTGTCATCCGAGCCAGGCTTTGATCGCGGGCGTCTTGTGGGTGGCGTAGTCAGCCGGGCCAGGGCCCCATGCGTCGCCGCTACCGCGAACAGGGCCTGTGCGGGTTGGTCGACGGCTCTCCGACTCCGCCGTGTGCGCCGATGAGCGGGTGGTGGCCGCCGTTCTGGAGGCGCTGCAGCGTCAACGCGGCCGTTTCGACGGACGTTGCGCGGCCTGCGGGAGCTGGCCGGGCAGATCCTCGCCGACACCCTTGACCCGGGCAAGATCGAACTGTTCGTCTCGACCTTCAATGGGCTGGTGCGCGCCCTGGCCGACCCGCTGGAAACGCTGGGCTCTTCATTCAATTCTCGCGACACCGAAAATGAGGCCTACCCTGCGTTCATCTATCGATACCATGTGTAGTCGCGTCACGGAACCTGCTACAAGGAGATGAGCGATGCGCAGCACCCAGTCCGAGCTGGTATGGCAGGGCCGCGTACACCTGGGAGACGAGCCGGGCGTGTACGGCGATGCCTGTTACTCCGGGCTTGCCATGGACATTCCCTTGACCCTCCTGAAGACCGATACTGGCGGACCAGACACGACTACCCTTCAGGTTGTGACGGAGCACGTTGAGACGTTCACCGGCTACCCGGGACACCTCATTACAGTGATCCTGTATGAGCCGGAACCGTCCCAGCCGCACCACTTCAAGGAAGTCGAGCTCGCAAGTACCCGGCTCACCAGCGCGGACCAGAACCATGTGAACATCGAGATCGACCTGGCGAACAGGCCGTCACCCGCCCGAGTCAGCGTCCGTATCCAGGCGGACACTGCAGTGCCGCCGGCGCTGTATGACGACTTCGTGGTCACTCGACTCAGCAATAGGTCGCCGAACTACGTCTGGGTCGCCTCACTGGGCTTCAACGCCTGATGCAACGGCGTGACTGGTGAATATCTCGCTGCCTGCCCTGATACACAGCCACGCCAGCTCTTGGCATGACGGTGGCAAAGGTCGAGGGGCTGGCCGCTCTCGCAGTCAATGAGCACGGTGCCGTAGTGCTGTCCGCGTCGGGTGGCGAAGTCGTCGACACCCAGTACTTTCGGGACGGTCCAGTCCGGATCGGGCAGGGAAATGACCGCCCGCAAGAGCGTCGTCCGGCTCACCCGTGTGTGCACGACAGCGGCCAGACGGCTCCCAGCCCGGCCGCCGAGTGCGACGGCGACAGCCTCCAGAACCCGCCGGGCGGCGGGTGTCCGGCGGCCATAGCGAACGGTCAGGCCCTCGACCTGCTCGGTGAACGTACGCCGCGGACAACGGACGTTCTCGCAGTACTACCGCCGCACCGTCAGCACGATCAATACCGGCCGATCCCCGACCGGCGCATCGGCAAGGCGCCTTCCGTACGTGCTGTGCGCCCAGTTGGACACAACCGCACACCCGGGCAGGCCACCTCAACCTTCCCCGGTGCTCGCCACCACGTGAACCGCTCCGCACTTGAAGAAAACGCGCTCCACCAGCAACTCGCTGAGGTGCGGAAACAGGTCACCGACGAGCTCATCCCGCCGGATCACGGCCCCAGATGACGCTACGTCACCGAGTCCAAACCCCGATGTTCGTCCTCACCAAATCTGTGCCTGAGCCCTCTAGGAACAGCGTTTGTCGACAGGTTCCGGAGTCACACTTGCATAAACGTCGATGAGAAATGACGGCACTGACGTGGCCGCAAACGCGGGGCGGCAAGCCGCCCGTCAGGGCGGCTTCGGCGTCGGCCGCATGCGCGGCTAGGAGGGAGAACCCCTGACGGACCTCAGGGCGAATAGGTCGGTGACGGGGATGCTGCCGAGCTCGCCGCTCGCGGCTCCGTAGGTCACCACCCGTCCGTACGGGGCCAGTACGTCAGGCCGCGGCGCAGGATCTCGCCGCCGGCCGCGTCGAGGACGGCGTCCACGCCGCCGGGCGCGGCCGTGCGGACCTGCTCCGGCCAGTCCTCGCCGGTGTAGTCGACACCGGGTCGGCGCCCTGGGTGCGGGCGAAGTCCAGCTTGGCAGCCTTAGGCGGTGTCCTATGTGGTGAGGCGGAGGAGTCGCTTGTAGCAGCACAGGAGCGCGGCGAGGCCGAGAAAGGCCAGGTAGTTGCGTAGATGGCGCTCGTGGCGGGGGCTGAGTCTGCGGTAGCCGGACAGCCACGAAATCGTGCGCTCGATCACCCAACGGCGGCGGCCCAACCGTTCGCTGGACTCGATGCCTTTGCGGGCGATACGCACGCCGATGTGCTTGCCTCATAACCATTTTCGCAGGTGGTAATGTCGACATCGTCCGCGACCGAGCCGTCCGCGCGGCGCACGAAATAGTCCGGGGCGTGTCGACGCTCCCGTCCGCCGTCGTCCCAGTGCAGCCAGAACGGCTGCGAGGCCATCCCCATCACCTCGGGATCGAAGTCCATCAACAGGAGCCGGTCGCGGAGAACCCCTGACGGACCTCAGGGCGAATAGGTCGGTGACGGCGGCATCGCAAGCTGAGCCCCGTCCAGGCACCACGTCTGTCTGCCCGACGCAGCTGCGGTCAGCGTCCGGTGGATCATACGACTGCCAGTTTCCGGCCCGTTTTTCTCGGTCCGCGTGGGCGATCTGACAGTGCCGATGGTTCCGGGAGACGTACCTGGCTTCGCCCGTGATCCGCCCGACGGTGCCTAGGCTTCCGCTGTGAACGACACCACACATGGCATACGGATCAGGCCAGGCTGCCTGGCCGACGCACCGGCCATTTTGGACATGCTCGATTCCGCGGTTGTCTGGATGAACGATCGCGGCAACACCGAGCAGTGGGGTACGACACCGTTTTCACAGAAGCCCGGTGGTGTGGCGCGGGTCGAGCGGTACACCACCGAGAACGCCCCATACATCGCGGAGTTGGACGGAACACCTGTCGGAGCCCTTGTGTTGGACTCCGGACCCAGCCCGCAGATGCCGATCGCGCCAGCCGATGAACCCGAGCGGTATGTCCGGCTGCTGGTCTCCGACCGACGGTACGCCGGTCTGGGCATCGGCGCGGCGCTGTTGGCCCATGCCGCCGCGGAGACCCGGCGGGCCAGCGTGGAGTTGCTGCGGGTGGACTGCTGGGCGGGCGGCGGGGGCGAACTGGTTGCGTTCTACGAGCGAAACGGCTTCACCCCCACCGACCGGTTCCTGGCCGGTTCCTGGCCGGGACAGGTGCTGGCCCGGCGCGTCGGCTGACGGTGCGGGGCCGAGAACCGGTCAAGCAGTCCGAGCTCGCCGTAGCGGCGGTAATGATGCACCCACTTCGAACGCCGTCACTCGCGATATCCTCATCTCCGCGGCAAGATGCGCGACCGGCGGGTGCGACAGCGCTCGATGAGCCGGCGGCGCCCTTCCGTGGTGAGCGGGGCGTTGCGGTGAGTCATGCGACCTGGACGTCTTCGGCCGACGCGGCGGGCTCAGGGGCGGACAAATGTATCCGTTTGGGCAGCAAGAGCGGGGCGGCGAGCAGGAGAACGCCGGACATGGTGATCGCGGCGAGCGGGCTGGTGAGTGTGGCGAGAATGCCCCAGATCACCATCAGGGCAGCTTGTAGGAGTTTGCTCATGGCACTCCATGTACTGAGGATTTGGGCGGTGTGATCCGCGGGAGTCCGTTGCAGGCGTTCTGTTGCGTAGATCGGATTGAAGATACCCATGCAGGTGATCAGCAGGCCCTCGACGATGATCACGATGAGGAGTCCGGGGATGCCGGGATGGACGAACGTGAGACCGAGTGGGAAGTACGATCGCAGCCAACCGGAGACGATCATGACCCGGTGCCGGCCGTAGCGGGTCACGAGCCGCGCGGAGAGGCGGGCGCCCACGAAGCCGCCGAGTGCCGGGATGCCGAATGCAAGACCGTATTGCCAGGCCGGGAAGTGGTACTGGCCCAGCAGAAGGACGGACAGGAGCGGGACGGTGGCCATGATGAGGCCGCCGACCAGGGTTGAGTTGAGGAACAGGCGCCTTAGTGCGCGGTCGCGGAGGATGAAACGCCAGCCGCCAAGAAGGTCGGCTCCGCGCAACCTGGTGGCCCGGTCGCGCGCTGCCGCGACGTCGCCTCCGCGGATGCGGAGGACCCCGAGCGCGGACAGCAGGTAGCTGAGGGCGTCGGCCATGACAGTGATGACCGGACCGAGCAACCCTATGAGTGCACCACCGACGGGCGGCCCTGCCGCGGTCGCAACCCAGCTCGTGCCCTCGAATCTTCCGTTCGCCACAAGGAGATGATCGCCACGGACGAGATACTTCAGATACGCGCCGGATGCGGCAGTGAAGGCGATGCTCGCGGTCCCGGAGATGACCGAGACGACCAGCAGTTGGCCGTAGGAAAGCAAGCCGAGGACGTACGCGATCGGGACACTTGCCATCGCGACGAACCGGATCAGGTCCATCGCGATCATCACCGGACGCTTGGCCCGGTGCTCAACCCACGGCCCGAGCGCGAACGCAACAATCGCCGCGACGGCAAGCCCGGCCGCCTCCAGGAGCGACACGGCGAATGCCGACGAGTGCAGCACTCGAACCGCGACCAGCGGGAACGCTCCGAAGGCAATCCACGTACCGTATGTGCTGACGGCGTAGGCCGACCACAGCCAACCGAAACTGCGCCCCAACTGCACGCGCATGCGACTCCCTCGAGACAACCGATGTTCGGGTCTCCGAATCACACCGGCCGCACCGTCACGGGATCAAACAACCGACTCCCGGGCCAGCCACAACCATCAGTTGGGCGCGTTTATGCTGGATCAATGGATACCGAGGCGGTGCGATCGTTCGTCCGCGCGGCCGAGCTCGGACAGCTGCAACACGCGGCCGACGAGCTCGGCGTAACGCAACAGGCCGTGTCGAAGCGGATCGCAACCCTCGAGCGCGAACTCGACGTCCGGTTGTTCACCCGCACCGCCCGAGGGGTCGAGCTGACACTCGACGGCCAAGCTTTCCTCCCGCACGCCCGGAACATCACCACGGGTGTCGATCGCGCCATCACCGCGATCAGACCGGGCTCGCGGGCCCTTCGGATCGACGTTCTCGGCCTGCGATCCGCGCAGGCCGTCGTCCTGCACGACTATTGGCGGTCGCATCCCGAAACCGACCTCGACGTGGTGACCCTCAAGGTCAACGACCCGCGCGTGGTGGTCGCCGCCGTCCAAGCAGGCGATATCGACGCCTCGTTCCGCTCGGTCACCGACCCGGCCACACTGCCGCGCGACGTGCAAATGATCCACGCGTTCGACTCCCCGCTGGAACTCGTCGTCGGCCCGAGGCACCCGCTCGCCTCCGCACGAACATTGACACCATCCCAGCTGCGCCGGCACCGGATCTGGGTGCCGGGTATCGCGCCGCGAAGCGAATGGGCAGAGTTCTACGATCAGCTCGCCACCGACTTTGACCTCCGCGTTGACGCCGCGGGCCCGAACTTCGGCAATGAGGTACTCCTCGACATCCTCGCGGACTCCGCAGACGTGGCAACCCTCGTAGGCTCGCGCGACCGGTACATCTGGCCGACGAACTACGACCTACGCCGCATCCCGATCGTGAATCCGACGCTCGCATACCCGCTCTCGCTCATCATTCCCCGAGCGAATCCACACCCAGGACTCCGGGCAATCATCAACCACTTCGGAAGCCTGGCACCGCTCCCCGAGACAGCCTGGCTCCCATCCTGGGCAACGACACCACGCCGCAGCGACGGAAACATCGAACACACCCGCCGCTAACGGTCGCTTAGCAGCACACTGCCGACACGACTAGGCCGTGTCTCGCAACTCCGTAACCGGGTGATTAAATCCCGCCAACACGACTGCAGAGCGGTAGACGATCGCGAGCTTGTCATAGCGGTGGCCTGGCCCCGCCACTGCTTGAGCAGGTTGAAGGATCTCTCCACGACATTCCTGCGCTTATAGGTCTCGGTGTCCAGGGTGCGGGGCCTGCCGCCGACACGGCCCTTGCCCTTGCGGTTGGCTTGCTGGTTCGGCGCGTTCCGGGATGACAGCACGAATGCCGCGGGCCGCAAGGTCCGCGCGAATCGGCTTGGAGGAGTACGCCTTGTCTCCGAGCAGGGCGTCAGGCGTGGTTCGTGGCCTGCCGCGGCCGAGTCGCGGGACCCGGATATCGCCCAGCAGGAGCGGCAGGATCGGCCCGTCATGGAGCTGACCCGGGTGATCACAACGGCCAAGGGGCGGCCGTGGCCGTCCACGGCGTGATGGATCTTGGTTGTCAGACTTCCGCGAGATCACCCTACTCCGTGCCCGGCCGGCTCACGGTCGATCACAGCAGCCTCGCTCTCGCCGCGGCAGGTGGCGGCGCCGGTGTCCGACTCCGGCCGGGTCGTGTTCGTAACGTGCTGGTGAGCCCGGTTGATCGTCGAGTCCACCGAGACCGTCCCGTCGATCCCGCCGATTCGAGTCCGATTGGGCGGTCGGCTGCGCCAGAAATCGTGTCCCACGTGCCGTCAGCAGTCCACCTGCGATGGCGCTTCCACACTGTCTGCCAGGGTCCGAACACCTCGCGGGGCAGGTCCTGCCATGGGATCCCTGTGCGATACCGGTAGATGATCCCCTCAACGATGTGGCGGTGATCAGCGAAGGGGCGTCCTGCCTTCACCGAGTTGCGGGGAAGGCAGGACGCAAGACGGGCCCCCTGCTCGTCGGTCAGCAGGCACATGCGCCCGCTCGCAGTCACCGAGGCCGGTAGGCGGTGGCCAGTACGGAGACGGTGACGCGGTCTGGCACGAGGCCGTCATCGTCCAGGTCTGCACCGTTCAGGTGGCGCGCGCTCGGCGTCATCCCCACAAGGTCGAGAGACTCCAGCCCGGTCAAGGACGTGGCGTACTCGACCTGCTCGGTTCCGACGGCCTCGAAGAAGGGGTCCAGCGCATGGTGCAGCCGCCGTTCCTTGACCGGATCGACCGTGACTACCGCAGGCACGCGGCCGCGCAACTCGGTCAAGTGCCGCACGGTAGGACGCACCACGATCAACCGGCCGGTCGCACTCAGCACCCGGTGGAACTCGGATGGGTTGCGTGGGGCGAACACGTCCAGCACGACATCGGCCATCCCGTCGGCCAGCGGGAAGGGACGGAAGACATCCCACGCCACCGCAGCGGCTCGCTCATGGGCTCGGGCAGCCGAGCGCAGAGCACGCACCGAGGTGTCCAGGCCCAGACCACAGGCGCCGGGCAACTGGTCGAGTACACCGGCAAGGTAGTAGCCCGTTCCGCACCCCACGTCCAAGACCGTGCCCTGCTCGCGAATGCCGCTGTTCGCCAGGCGGGCTACGACCTGGCGGACAGGCCCGTACTTGCCGGTGGACAAGAACCGAGCCCGGGCCCGGACCATGGCCGCATCGTCGCCGCTGGTGGCACGGGTGCCCGTCAGGAGACTGACGTAGCCGTGGCGGGCGATATCGAAAGTGTGACCCGCCCCGCAGCGCAGTGCGCTGCGGTCGACACGAAGACGGGTGCGGCAGGCTGGACAGCGCAACAGGTCGAGGAACGATTCGAGGGCAGGGCGAAGCAATACGGGCACAGGGCACTCCTGGCGAAGGTGAAAAGGGAAGGGGCCGTGCCTGCATGCGCGCTCAGAAGCCGCCGTCCCAGGAAAGAACGGCCGTGTCCGGCATCCAGCCACCCTGATACGGACAGCGCCGAGGACGTGGTTCACGCAGCAGGCACACCGAGGAGGGCGACGCCGCCCGGCATCGCCCTCAAAGCCTCCCAATCACAGGGGTTCTTCGATGTCGGCGGGGGCGCCCAGCCCGGACTCGCGCCAGGCCTGCCCTGTCGTGTCCGACGCTCCTGCCGGTTGTATGGGGCATGATCGTGGTTATGGGACATCCACACCTTCCGACCACCGAGTCCGCCGTCGCCGCGATCCGTGAGATCGCGCGCGAGTACGATCGGGAGATAACCGTCGCCGACGGCATCGGCGCGGACCAGACCTCCCGCCGAACCTCGGCCGGAGCCTTCGCAGTCCTCGACCCGGACGGTTCGCTGCCGCACGAGGCATTTGTCGAGTTGGGTGGCTCACCCGCCGTCTCCGTGCGGGTGTTCCCCGAGGATGACGCGAAGATCATTATCGACGAAGTGGAGTTCGAGGACGTCCCCCGGGACTCGGTGCCGGCCTTCCTCCGTTCCGTCTACGGCGGGCGGGCGTATGTGAAGGGGAAGTTCTTCCCGCCGGGCGAGTCGCTGGTGGTGCAGCTGTCCGGTGACGAGACCTACAAAGAGCTGATCCTGCGCAACACGCTGAGCCCTTGGCTCGCCCGCAGCGTCCGGAGCTAGGACCGTGGCGATCGTCCTGGTCACAGCCACTCGTTGAGCGCCGCCACGAGCACGGTTACCTCGTAGTGGACGGCGAGTTTCTCGTAGCGGGTGGCCACCGCCCGGTGCCTCTTGAGACGGTTTATCCCGCACGCAACCGCGTGGCGCTCGCGATAGTCGATCTTGTGGCCGGGCAGACCGCATTGGGCGGGGGCGGAAAGGTCGTCGCCGACCCCCTTCCCGCCCGGTTCCGGCAGGCGCTGACCAACCGGCTCACCGCCCTGCGGGCAGCGGGCGGCAACCCGGCCCCGGGCCTCGCCTGGCTGGCCGTCCACACCACGGATCTCCCGGCCTCCCGCGCGAGCGACCCCCGAACTCGGCTGCATCTGGGGAGAGGTTGCGGTCGCGACTATCCGGCGATGCCGGTCGTCGGGCCGTACAGCTGTGGGAGGAGAGGGCGATGGTCGAGCTGGACCGGATCGTGGTGCGCCCTGAGCTTGCTCTGTTATTCCGGAATAACGTAATGTCGACCTGTGGCTGACGAGTCCCTCCAGAAGCGGATCGCCGCACTCGAAGAACGGGTGTCGCGGCTCGAGTCCGGGCCGGACGTGCCCCGGAACGAGGTGTTCTGGGCTCTTGAGGGCCTTCGCCGGCGACTCACGGGGAACGGGCAGGTGCTATTCACCGGTGCGGTGGACCTGCCCACCGGCGAACACTACGAATGGCAGCAGGGCGCGTCGACGGAAGGGCTGCTCGAAGCGGACTGGTCGGAACACTCCGCGCCGTATGCCGCGCTCGGGCACCCGGTGCGGCTCACCCTGCTGCACGCGGTGCTGCGCGGCACCCGCTCCGCGGCGGAGTTGCAGGAGGCCGCCGCCCTGAACACCACCGGCCAGCTCTACCACCACCTCAAGCAGCTCACGGCGGCCGGCTGGCTCCAGGCAGAGGGTCGCGGCCACTACCGGGTGCCTGCGGGCCGGGTGGTGCCGCTGCTCGTGCTGCTGTCCGCCGTGGTGCCGACAGGAAAGCCGACAGAAAGAACGACGGGGGAGTGACCCATGGACCGACGGACATTTCTCACCTTGGCGACAGCGGCGGCGGGCGTACCGCTGCTGTCCGGAACCGCCGCCGCGGACGGCGGTTTGCCCGCTCGGGTGCGGCATTATCTGGACCGGGCGTTGGCTGCTGGCAGTCCGGGCGTGGTCTGTGGGGTGATCCAGGGCGGCCTCACATACGTCGCGGGCGCCGGTAACGGCGGCGCGGGCGGGTCGGCGCCGCACGGCAGGACGGTGTTCCAGCTCGGCTCCATCGGCAAGGCGCTCACCGCCACCGCCCTCGCGCGCGCCGTATGCGCGGGTGCGACCCGCCTCGACGCGCCGCTCGCCCTGCCCGCCCGGTTCCGTATCCCGCGCAAGGGCTCCCGGCGGATCACGCTGGGCGATCTGGCGACCCACACCTCCGGTCTGCCCTCGCTGCCGCCGAACCTCCTCGCGGGAGCGGATCCGCAGGATCCGTACGCCCATTACACGCTGGACGACCTGGCCACCGGCCTGCGCGAGACGAGACTGAGCACCGAGCCGGGCAGCGCGTACGCGTACTCGAACCTGGGCTTTGGACTGCTCGGCCAGGCGCTGGCCTTCGGCGACGTGGACACGATGCTGCGGCGCACCGTGACGTCCCCGCTCCGGCTGCTGGACACGACGACGACGCTGCGGCCGGACATGGCGGCCCGCAAGGCCGTCGGTCATCTCGCCGGAGAGCCCGTCCCCGACTGGCATGACCCTGTGCTCAGCGCCGCCGGCACCTCGATGTACAGCACCGCTGACGACATGCTGCGCTTTCTGGGCGCACAACTCCGTCCGGAACGCTCGCCGTTGCGGGCCGCGATAGAACTGGCCCAGCGGCCCCGCTTCATCGACCCCGACAGCAATCTGCGGATCGGGCTGGGCTGGCACCTCAGCCAGCTGCCCACTGGCCGCACCATGACCTGGCACAACGGCGGCACCGGCGGATTCAGCACCTGCGCTGCGTTCAGCCGGGAGAGCGGGGCGGCGGCGGTGATGATGGTGAACACTTTCAGCGAGGGGAGCGCGACCGACGCTCGCCCGGTCGAAGCGCTGACCTTCGAGCTGCTCAGGAAGCTCGACGCGGCCTGAGCCATTCGGCCCCTAGCTTCACTACCGTGACTCTGTTGGTGATCTTGTGTGGGGTGCTGACGGTGGAGCTGCGGGATGCTTCGCTGGAGGCGTGCGGGGTGGCCTCGGGTTCTGGGGTGTGGGTGCGGTGTCGTTACGGCCGAGGAGTTTCCAGCGGATTCCGGTGAGGACGATGCGCACGGCGTGGGCGGCGTGTCCGAAGGGGACACCGGCGATGCTGGTGCGGGACCGGCTGGATGTGCTGTTCGAGGACGAGGAGTTCGCGGACCTGTATCCGTCCGATGGCCGTCCGGGCTGGTCGCCGGGGCAGTTGGCGCTGGTGTCGGTGCTGCAGTTCGCGGAGAACCTGTCGGATCGCGCCGCGGCGGACGCGGTGCGTACCAGGATCGACTTCAAGTACGCGCTGGGTCTGGAGCTGGAGGATCCGGGATTCGACTACTCGGTGCTCAGCGAGTTCCGGGCCCGGCTGGCCGAAGGAGATGCCGCTGACCGGCTGCTGCGGGTGATGCTCCAGCGGCTGGTGGAGGCCGGGCTGCTGAAGGCCGGGGGCCGCCAGCGCACCGATGCCACCCATGTGCTCGCGGCAGTGCGCACGCTCAGCCGGCTGGAGCTGGCCGGGGAGAGTCTGCGTGCCGCATTGGAGGAACTGGCCGAGGCCGACGGGGAGTGGCTGCTGGGGTTGATCGAGCCGGAGTGGGACAAGCGCTACGGGCGCAAGCTGGAGATCGGCAAGGTCCCCGGCGGGAAAGCCGGGGTCACCGCCCTGGCGGAGACCTTCGGCCGGGACGGCCAGAAGGTCCTGACCGCCGCCTGGGCATCCGATGCTCCACCCCGGCTGCGGGCGTTGCCGCAGGTGGAGATCCTGCGTCAGGTATGGGTCCACCACTACTACTGGGACGCCCGCGGGCATCTGCGCCGGCGCGACGGCCACGCGCTGCCCCCGGCGAGCCTTCGCTTCGATTCCCCCTACGACACCGACGCCCACTACTGCGTCAAACGGGACACTGCCTGGAGCGGCTACCGGGTCCACCTGACCGAGACCTGTGACACCGACCGGCCCGAGGTGGTCGTCCATGTGGCCAGCACGATCGCCCCGGTCCAGGACGGCGAGCTCACCGAGCAGATCCACGACGACCTCGCCGATGCCCGCCTGGCCCCGGCCGAACACGTCGTCGATGCCGCCTACGTCACCCCGGCCAGGATCGAACGCGCCCGCCGGGTGCACGGCATCACCCTCCTGGGCCCGGTGGTGCCCGACCACAGCCACCAGGCCAAGAGCGGCGGCGGCTTTGACAAGTCCGCTTTTGCCGTGGACTGGGAACACAAGCGGGCCACCTGTCCCCAGGAGGCGATCAGCCGGGAATGGAGGCCGCTGCGCATCAGCGGCCACGACTACATCCAGGTCAAGTTCGCCAAGGCCGACTGCCTAACCTGCCCCGACCGCCCCCAGTGCACCACCTCCGCCACCCGCCCCCGTGCACTCGCGCTCCTGCCCACCCGCGAACTCCACGAGATCCAGACCCGCAACCGGCTGGAGCAGCAAACCGAGGACTGGCAGCGGCGCTACGCAATCCGGGCCGGCATCGAGGCCACCCTCTCCCAGAACGTCCGCACCTGCGGCCTGCGCCGCTCCCGCTACCGCGGCCTGCCCAGAACCCACGTCCAGCACATCCTGACCGCACTGGCCTGCAACCTCACCCGCGTCGCCGACTGGATCGCCGCACCCGCGACCACCCGCCGCCGATCAACACGCTTCCACGCCCTCTGCACCGCCGCGGCATGACCCCAGAAGATCACCAACAGAGTCACGGCATTGCCTCTAAAGCGGGCAGCCACCGGTGCTCGTTGCGCAGGAGGGACGACGCGCGCGCCGTGCGCGGCATGTGCACGGCCAACTCATCCCGGAGACGCCACAGTTGGTTATCCCAACCGCCGACCACCTCACGCAGGTTAAATCTGCAAGGTCCGGATGCTGCTCACGCACCAGGGAGCGCACCAAGGTCTCATCGATCTTGAGGCTGTCCATGCTCTCACTCAACCATCGACGGCACGGGGCCAATCATCGAGGGGACGGGACAGCTGGCCAGCTATCGATCGAGTGTGACTGAGCGCTTAAGTCGGCGGGTTTCGCCAAGCACCGCGCTCAGGACGTGGCCGGAAGATCAATTCGGTTTGTCACTTCAGGAAGCAGTAGCTGCGCCGACTGCTTGCTGTCTGCTTCTCTCTTCGTCAAGCCGGTCGACGAGGAGCATCGCCGCATCGTCCGCCAGGTGGCCCCCGGCATGACGGATCAATGCCCGGTGCAGTTGTTCCAGGAACTGCGGCGGGGTGCAGGTGTGCACCGCTTCCATGGCCTCGGGCAAGGCGAAGAAATCGTTGTCAGGATTGCGTGCCTCGATTACGCCGTCGGTGTGCAGCAGCAGACGGTCACCAGGTGCGAGCGGATAGCTCTCCGCCTTGGCGGGGGGACAGGTTATGAAGTCGTCCAGGCCCAGGGGTGGCAGTGGTGAGCTGGGCATCAGGGCGTGAACCTTGCCCTGGTGCAGTAGCAGCGGAGGCGGATGGCCGCGATTGACCACCTGGACCTCGAAACCGTCGGTCACCTGAGCTACGAGCGCAGTGACGAAATCCTCCGCCTGGTCTTCCCTCTCGTCCTCGTCCTGGTCGACTGCACCCGGCTCGGCTCGCTCCCGGTGCAGCGCAGCCGCGCAGTGGTTCACCACCTCCACGAGGTCGTCCTCATAGTGCACGGCCTCCCGGAAGGCGCCCAGCACGGCTGCCGCCAAACGCACAGCAGGCAGCCCTTTGCCGCGGACGTCCCCCACGATCATCCGGACCCCGTACCGGGTCTGTACGGCCTCGTACAGATCGCCGCCGATCTGCGCTCCCGCCTCAGCCGCGAGGTACATGCTGGCCGTCCGTACCGGGCCCAGCCGGGCCGGTATAGGCCGCAACAGGACTCTTTGTGCTGCCACGGCAACCCGGCGAACCTGGGCGAGCTCGCTCTGCCTGCGCGTGCGCACAGCTTTACTCGTGATGACACTGGCAACGGACACCACGAGGAGGCCCAGGAGGTTGCTGTAGATCAGCATGCCACCCCACGCCTGGTGCAGGGTGGTGGTGATCAGGCTGACGGCCAGGGCTCCAGCCGCTGCCGAGAGGGTGCCCTTCGGGCCCATCGTCAGCGAAGCCAGTGCCGGCATCGCGACGAGGAGAGGGCCGGTGTAGATATCGTGCGCAGGCGAGAACTCGATCCCCAGCCCGAGCAGTATGATCACGAACGGCACGCACTGCGCGACTCGGAAAAGGGCCCGGCTGTGACCGCCCGCTCCCGGCGTAGGAGCTGGGCGGAAAAGCGTCCGCATGGGTACAGCCTGCCTCGCTGAAGATGAGTGTTCCACTCATCGCTCCCGCGGCCTCCCGGGGCATCCGGGGACCCGTGGCCGACACCTCCCCCAGCGCTACGGTGCCCGGTGCGCTCAGGCTCGCCAACTCAGCCGCTGACCCGACAACTGCAGCGCTTAGTCACATCGAGATGGCCAGTTATCGGTCGACGTCACACACAGCATGCGACCTCGGCCGCTAGATGGCCAGTGACGCTTCGATTCCTACTGGTCGGGCGTCCGTGACGATTCCTAGTTGGCCATTATGTCGTCCAGTAGTTGGCCAATCGGGCGTTGGCCCGGGCAATAGAGCAGGCGGTGCGGAGGAGGACGGCCTGGGCGGGTCGCGCGATTCTCAGATATCGATCCTGGACCGGTCGAGCGTGGCAGCAGAGCTGGCGATGAACTCCTTGCGGGGGAGCCACGTCGTTGCCCATCAGCAGGTCGAACACGCCTTCCGCGGCATCGAGGTCGGAGAGGGTTGATCCGGCGCAGGGTGCGGTGGCGCGGGTTCATGGTGGTCTCGGCCAGCTGGTCGGCGTCCATCTCGCCGAGGCCCTTGTAGCGCCGGATGGAGTCCTTGTACCGGATGTTCTTGCTCTGGAACTCGAGCAGCTTGTCGCGCAGCTCGCGGTCCGAGTACGTGTAGACGTACTTGTCCTGGCCCTTCTTCGGCTGGATCAGCTCGACGCGGTGCAGCGGCGGCACCGCGGCGAAGACCCCGCGGGCCTCGACCATGGGGCGCATGTAGCGGTGGAACAGGGTCAGGAGCAGGGTGCGGATGTGGGAGCCGTCGACGTCGGCGTCGGTCATCATGATGATCTTGCCGTAGCGGGCCGCGTCGATGTCGAAGGTCCGACCGGAGCCGGCTCCTATGACCATCGCGTCGCACCCGGCGTTCTTCAGCATGTCGGTCACGGAGGACTTCTGAACGTTGAGGATCTTGCCGCGGATCGGCAGCAGTGCCTGGAACTCGGAGTTGCGTGCGAGCTTGGCTGTGCCGAGCGCGGAGTCGCCCTCGACGATGAACAGCTCGCTGCAGTCGACGTCGTCCCTGCGGCAGTCGGCGAGCTTGGTGGGCAGAGAGGAGGACGCCAGGGCCGTCTTGCCGGTGCGGCTCTTGGGGACTTTGGTGGTCTGGCGCAGGCCCTGGGCGGGGTTGAAGGGGGCGTCGGGTCCGGGCCGGTGGAGGTGCCGGGTGTGCCGGGGCGGAAGCTGATGGTGTGGGTGTGGCCGTGGCGGTCGACCTGGACGTCCAGCTAGCCGGGCGGAGAGAGCGTTGACGACGGAGGCCCGACGCCGTGCAGGCCACCGGAGGCGGCGTAGGAGCCCCCGCCGAATTTTCCGCCGGCGTGCAGTTTGGTGTAGGCGATCTCGACTCCGGACAGGCCAGTGCGGGGTTCGGTGTTCACGGGGATGCCGCGGCCGTTGTCGGTGACTTCCACGGAGCCGTCGTCGTGGAGGATGGCCTCGATGTGGTCGCAGGCGCCGGCCAGGGCCTCGTCGACGGCGTTGTCGTGATCTCCCACAGGCAGTGCATCAGGCCGCGGCTGTCGCTGGATCCGATGTACATGCCGGGGCGTTTGCGTACGGCTTCGAGCCCTTCGAGCACCATCAGGTGCCGTGCGGTGTAGTCGGAGCCGTCCTGAGGGCGGCTGCCGGCGGCCGGGACGGGGAGTGCGCTCACGCAGTGCTCTCCTGGGCAACAGAGGGTAGTGGTGGGGCTTCGGGTCGGGCGTCCCGAGGGGGTGGGAGGCCAGTGCCTAGGGTCAGATGTCGAGGAAGCGGACGTCCTTGGCGTTGCGCTGGATGAAGTGGCGGCGGGCTTCGACGTCCTCGCCCATCAGGACGGAGAAGAGGTCGTCGGCGACGGCTGCGTCATCGAGGGTGACCTGGCCCAGGACCCGGTGGTCGGGGTCCATGGTGGTGACGCGCAGTTCCTCGGCGTTCATCTCGCCCAGGCCCTTGAAGCGCTGGATGGAGTCGTCCTTGATCCGGCGGCCGCCCTGTCGGCCTCGTTCCAGGAGCCTGTTGCGTTCGCGGTCGGAGTAGGCGTATTCGACGTGGTCCCGGCTCCACTTGATCTTGTACAGCGGGGGGCGGGAGAGGTAGACGTGGCCCTCCTCGATCAGTGGGCGCATGAAGCGGAACAGGAAGGTCAGCAGCAGGGTGTTGATGTGCTGGCCGTCGACGTCGGCGTCCGCCATCAGGATGATCTTGTGGTAGCGGAGTTTGGCGATGTCGAAGTCCTCGTGCACCCCCGTGCCGAACGCGGAGATGATCGCCTGGATCTCCTGGTTGTGCAGGATTTTGTCGATCCGGGCCTTCTCCACGTTGAGGATCTTGCCGCGGATCGGGAGGATCGCCTGGTACTGCGGGTTGCGGCCGGATTTGGCCGAGCCGCCGGCGGAGTCTCCTTCGACGATGAAGATCTCCGACATTGCCGGGTCGTTCGACTGGCAGTCGGACAGCTTGCCCGGCAGCGCCGCCGTTTCCAGCAGGCCCTTGCGGCGGGTCAGGTCGCGCGCCTTGCGGGCCGCGACCCGGGCCGTGGCCGCCTGGATGGCCTTGCGCACGATGTCCGCGGCCTCGTTCGGGTTGCGGTCGAACCAGTCGGTCAGATGCTCGTGGACGATTTTCTGCACGAAGGTGCGCGCCTCGGTGTTGCCGAGTTTGGTCTTGGTCTGGCCCTCGAACTGCGGCTCGCCGAGCTTGACCGAGATGATCGCGGTCAGGCCCTCGCGGATGTCCTCGCCGGAGAGGTTCGCGTCCTTTTCCCGCAGCAGCTTCTTCTCCCGCGCGTAGCGGTTGACCACGGTGGTCAGGGCCATGCGGAAGCCCTCCTCGTGGGTGCCGCCCTCATGGGTGTGGATGGCGTTGGCGTAGGAGTACACGCTGTCGGTGTACTGGCCATTCCACTGCAGCGCGACCTCGGCCGACAGCAGCCGTTCCGTGTCCTCGGCGGCGATGGTGATGACCGAGGGATGGACCGGCTCGCCCTTGCGGGCATTGAGGTAGGCCACGAAGTCGGTGATGCCGCCGTCGTAGCGGTAGGAGACCGTCTTCGCTGTCGGGTCCGAGTCGGCTTCGTCGGCCGCGGCCGTCGCGCGCGCGGAGGGCCGTTCGTCGGTCAGGGTCAGAGTGAGCCGGCGGTTGAGGAAGGCCATCTCCCGGAAACGCCTGGCCAGCGTCTCGAAGGAGTATGCGGTGGTCTCGAAGATGTCGCCGTCTGCCCAGAACGTCAGCGAGGTGCCCGTCCGGGAGGTGGCCTCGTGGCGGGCCAGCGGGGCGGCGGGAGCACCGTCCCTGTAGTCCTGTGTCCACCGGTAGCCGTCGGTCCAGATCTCCGCCGACAGCCGGGTCGACAGCGCGTTGACCACCGACAGACCCACACCGTGCAGACCGCCGGAGACCGCATACCCGCCGTCCCCGAACTTCCCGCCCGCGTGCAGCACGGTCAGCACCACCTCGACGGCCGGCCGCTTCTCCACCGGATGCATCCCCACCGGAATGCCGCGGCCGTTGTCGACCACCCGCACCCCGCCGTCGGCCAGGATCGTCACGTCGATCCGGTCGGCCACCCCCGCGAGTGCCTCGTCCACGGAGTTGTCCACGAGCTCCTGCACCAGGTGATGGAGCCCCCGCTCTCCCGTGGAGCCGATGTACATCCCGGGCCGCTTGCGCACGGCGTCCAGGCCGTCCAGAACAGTGATCGCGTTGGCGTCATACGACGCCGCCCCCACATGGCCGGGCTGCTGGGACCCGGGGGTATCGGTGACGGTGCGAGTGTCGTAAGTGGTCACAGACGCTCTCTTTCGGGCATGGCAGACCGCGCTCCCGCACCACGGTGCGGGAGCGGCCGGACAGCTGGCGGAGACAGGGCAGGCAGCCCAAACAGGGCCCCGGAGGCTCACGGGGCCTCGGGACCGTTGACTGCCGGGACGCTGTCCAGGATACCGAAGATGCCCCTTGCTGGAGGGGTGAGAACGCCTCCATGTGCCACTGTGTGGCCCGTACTCTACCCAAGCCAATCCCCCCTGCCTTGACTCCTTGGAAATGCGGCAGAGGGCCGCTCAGGAGCTATCTTGGCGCCTTGCCGCATAGAGCCCCAGGCGCTATTTCCGGCGTGACCCTCCGCGGTCACCAGTCGCGCTGCGTCAGGCCGCCAGCCCCCGGCTTCCCGTCGAACCCTGCCCGGTGAAGGTGCTGTTGGAGGCGGCATCAGGCGTTTATGGTTGCCGCTGGTCGATTGCACCCGGGCAATGCGGGTCGCGGTCCTCAGATCAGGGCCTTGGTGACGTGGTCGTCGAGGGAATCGGCGACCTGCCGGATCAGCTGCGGCAGGGTCAGGCGCCGGGTCTCCGCGCCGAAGAAGCCCAGGATCGACTGGCAGGTGCTCTTCGGTTTCGCGGTGACTGGCGTCTGGACGTAGGCGACGGGGGCGTGCAGATCCCGAGTGCCGTCCACGGCGCCGGGGTGGACGTAGTTGTGCATGGTCAGCCAGGCGTCCTCGAACGCGGCGGCCACTTCGCAGACCGTCTCCGTCTTGCCCTGATAGCCCCAGCCGGTGACCATCACGCCGGCTCGGGTGGAAGGCCGGGTCTTGAGCGCGTTGTTGCGGATGCGGCGGTTGACCAGCCGGGCGACCTTCAGCGACATCGGGGTTTCCTGCAGCGGCAGGTTCACGTGGGTGGCCGTGCGGTGCAGGTCGTGCAGTGCCCGCTGTGCCGGGCTCAGGGCTCGCCACTCGGCCAGCGTGAGCTGCGGGGCGGGAGCGAACTGGCCGCGCGTCGTGCGCCAGCGCTGCCAGCCGGCGTAGGTTTCCTGCCGCGGCGACGGCCGGATGAGGGCCTCAGCGAGATCGTGGCGGTCCAGTTCTTGGTTCACCCGTGCTCCTGGTGCTGGGCTGTGGTCTCGTCATCGTCGGGCGGCAGATGGAATAGGGACCGGCGCCGCAGGGAGTCGCCCAGCCGCGGCGGCGGGACGGGAGCCGCCCGGCTCCCGGCGACGTCCTCGCGGCGGCGGCGCCGGTCGTCGTCGACGGCCTGCTCGACGCTGCGGGCCTGCTCGGGCCAGGGCAGGACCTTGCTCTCGACCGGCTCCTCCGCGGCCGTCTTCGGGCGGTCGGTGTCGGCGGTGCGGGCCTGCTCGGCCTGGCGGGAGCGGGCGGTCCGCTCCCGCTTGGGTCATCTGCGTCGGCCACTTCTCGACCGGGATCACCGAGCCGAGCAAGTCCAGCAGGACGGGGAGGAGTTCAGCGTCCGAGCGCGGAGCCAGGTTCCGCCGGCGGACCTCCGCCAGCAGGCCTCGGCCGTCCTGTCGGAGACGAAGAACACCGTCCGCCTGTTGCGGCGGTCGGAACGGATGACCCACTTGCCCTTGTGCCGGCCGCCCCGGCTCGATGGCTGGTGGAAGCGGGGGTCGTCCATCACCTCGGCGTGATACCAAAGCCCGCCGATCTTCACCCCTCGCTGGGGGCGGATCTTGACATAATGGGCCTTGAGCAGGCCGTAGTAGAGCTCCGGCTTGGGGATCTGCAGGGCGAAGCCGCCCTGGTGCATCGCCGCGGCAAACAGCGAGTTGGGGCTGTGGTCCTCGCCCGGGCCCCAGGCCGGCGCGTACACGCCCAGAACGTGGTTCTGCCAGACCTTCACCACCCAGGAGGCGATCACGTTCTCCGTCTGGGCCATCGACAGCACCGCATCCGCCTCCGGATCGGCGCCGCGGTCGGCGACATCGGCCCCGGTGAAGCCCAGCAGGTGCTCCAGCAGCATGCTGTTGATCGCGGCAAACGCGCGCTCGACGGCGTACTTGTCCGTCGCCCGCAGAACGCGGGCGGGCAGGATGTTGCAGCCCAGCGTCCTCTCCGCCTCCACCACGTGGTGGTTCATGTAGGGGCCGCCGTGATCGGTGGTGACCGTCTCCGGGGAAAAGAACGGCAAAGCCGCGAGAACGGTCCCAAGCGGGCTACTTCCAGCGCGGAGCACACCCATGCTCCACCGCAAGCCGCCTGGCATTGCCGAAACTCACCGACACTCACACCCCTCAATCCGAGGCGCTCTCGACGCTGAGCGACACCTGTTTCCCAAACTCACCGACATACCCAGGTCGCCGAACTGTGGCTCCAGCCTCGTTCCGGGGCTTCGAACCGACACCGGGTGGGCCGGTGGCTGACCGGTAGGCGGCGATGGCAGGCTGAGCGCCCAACGGGGCTCCCTCGCAGACAGTCGGATCTTGGTCGAACTTCCATCCTACCGGGAGCCCCGTCGGCGACAGAGTAGCCCTGGGTCAGTGTCCGTTGACCTGTCCCCACCCGGACATGCGTCGCTGGTAACGGCGGGGTGTGAAGCTCCGGGGGAAAACCCTGGCTAGCAGGCCTTCCATGAGGAGATCCTGTCGTTGGCTGTCGGTCCGATGTTGGGGCGCGAATCGCCCGGAGCCACCCTCGCCAGGAGGGATCCCTTGCCGTCCGAGTTCTGGTAGAAGCAGACTTGGGAACCGGTGCGGTTCCAGAGGGCGGTCGTCCGATCGTTCATGTATGCCCCGACATTGGGACGTTCAGTTCCGGGAACGAAGATGAAACGTCCCTCGTAATTGCTGTTGTCCCAGACGCATACATACCTCTTGGGGCAGTCGTTGGGATCGGCGCTGGCCGGCGTCGCTCCTAGGCCAACCGTCGTTGCTGTCACACACGCTGCCGTGATGACACCGGCCACCAGAGTTCGCTTCATGTCTTTCCGTCTTCCTCTCGTCGATCTGTGTGCCGCAAACGTCCTGTCCGAGCGTTGTCCGGGGCGGCTGTCCCGGACGCGTATTCATGCTCGGCGCTGCCGCACTGCGGTCGCATCGGCGAACATCGCCTACACCTCTCGGGCGGGAGGCCGGTGGCATAGGCGAACATCGCCTACACCCCTCGGGCGGACGGCGGCCGGGGGTTCAGGGAAGCTGCATGTCCCTGAGCTGGCGGCGGGAGGTGATGCCCAGCTTGCGGAAGATGTTGCGCAGGTGCGCGTCGATGGTGCGCGGGCTCAAGAACAGCTGCGCGCCGACCTCCTTGGAGGTGGCCCCGGTGGCCACCCGCCGCGCGATGTGCAGCTCTTGGGCGGTCAGCGCATCGGTCGGCTGGGCGGTTGGCTTGTGTGGCCGCTCGCCGGTGGCGCGCAGCTCACGGGCGGCGCGGGCGGCGAATGCCTCTGCGCCCATGCCGGACAGCAGTTTGTGGGCGGTGCGGAGTTGCTCGCGGGCGGCCTGACGCCGGCCTTCGCGGCGCAGCCATTCGCCGTAGACCAGGTGGGCGCGGGCGAGATGGGTCACCATCCGGCAGCACCCAAGCCGCTCGATCGCCTCGCGATACAGCGCCTCGGCGGCCGGCCCGGTGCTGGTCAGCGCTCGCGAGCGCGCCTCAAGACCGAGCGCCCACTGGGTGCCGCTGGCGCGAGTTCGCGAGCTGAGCAGCTCCAGCGCGGCGGCCGCTGGGGCTGGTTCACCGGCGCGGACGGCCGCCTCGATGAGCTCGGGCAGGGCCAGGTTGCTGTGCTCCAGCTCGTCGGAGTCGCTCGGGCCTGCTGCGGCGTCGAACGCGGCGCGGTAGTCACCCAGGCCGTTGTGTAGCACGGCCAGCGTGTACTGGGCCACGGTGACCACCGCGGCCTCGCCCCGCCGGGTCGCGTCCTGGACCATGGCCGCGTACAGCTCGGAGGTTTCGGCCTGCCGGCCGCGCCAGGCGGCGAGCATGATCCCGGTGACGGTGACGGCCGCCGGCTGGATCGCGGTGGCCTCGGCGACGAGCTCGGCGGCGTGGGAGAGCTCGCCGGTGTGCACGAGCACGACGGCGAAATAGTAAAGCGCGGCGGGCAGCTCGGACAGCGCGCCCGCTTCGCGGGCGAGCCGGACGCGGCGGCCGGCCAGCTCATGCACCGTCTCGTCGTCGAACAGCGCCACCGCGACGCGGCTGGCCAGCCACAGCCAGCGGCGGCTGTCGTCCGCTGCCGCGGTGCGGGGATTGCGATCGTGGTTGCCGAGCGCCCCCAGTGCCCGCCGCAGGCTGGGCACGCTCGCCTCGTATCCCTGCGTGGCCCTGGTCACCAGCCCGTCGAGCAGGAGGTCCACCACCCCTGGCGGGTGTGGCGGTGTGGGCGCGGCCTGGGCGGCTTCGGCCACCTCCAGCACCCTGCGACCGCGGCCGAAGGAACCAGTGACGACGGCCGCTTCGAGTGCCTGCAGGTAGGTCTGGCGGGCCATCGCGACATCCAGCGGGACGAGCGTCTTGGCCGCGTCCAGCATCATCCCGGGCACGTCGCTGCTCCGGGTGGTATCGAACGCGATCTGGGCGCGCAGCAGCTCCACCCGGGCGCGTCCCAGCGGATCTAGCGGTACGGCCGCCGCAACCGTCAGCAGCTCCAAGGCGGCTTCGGTCGCGCCGGCCTGGTGCGTGGCGTGTGCGGCGGCCAGTGCCCGGCGTGCACGGTCGGCGGGTTCGGGGGTCAGCACCACCGCCTGTTCCAAGAACGCGGCCGCGGCGGCCGGCCCGCCGCGGGTGCATGCCCGGCCGGCCAAGCGCTCCAGCTCCACCGCGATCGTCTCGTCGGCCCCGAGCGTGGCCTGCGCGCGGTGCCAGGCACGGTGGTCGGGGTCTGCCCGCGGGTCAGTCGCCGCAGCCAGCGCGCGGTGCACGCGTCGCCGGTCAGACGGTGCGGCGGCACGGTAGACCGCCGAGCGCACCAGCGGATGCAAGAACCGCACCCGGGCGCCGATCTCCAGCAACTCCGCCGCCTTCGCCGGTGCAGCTGCCTCGGCGTCGATGCCCAGGTGCTCGGCCGCACCCCGCAGCAGCGCCGTATCGCCGAGCGGCTCAGCCGCCGCGACCAGCAGCAGCAACTGCGTCTCGGCCGACAGGCTGCGTGACCGGCGCTGGAAGCTCTCCTCGATCCTGCGCGGCACGCTCAGTGCATCCGGCAGCCCAAATCCACCCGCCAGCTTCGCCGGCTCTGCGCTTCGGGGCAGCTCCAGCAGCGCTAGCGGGTTGCCCCGCGCTTCGGCGATGATCCGGTCACGTATCCGCTCATCCAGCGGTGTCCTGACCCCTGTGGCGAGCACCGCCTGCGCATCCGCTTCACCGAGCCCGTCCAAGCCCAGCTCCAGCAGCCCAGCGAAGGGGTGAGCGTCGCTCGGGTCGGGGCCGTGGTCGCGCAGCGCGAGCACCAGCGCCACCCGCTCGGCGTCCACCCGCCGCGCTACGAACGCAAGGGTCTGTGCGGATGCCGCATCCAGCCACTGCGCATCGTCCACCAAGCACAGCAGCGGCCGTTCCTCGGAGACCTCGGCCAGCAGACTCAAGCTGGCCAGCCCGACCAAGAACCGGTCCGGCGGGTCCCCGGCACGCAGCCCGAACGCCACGCCCAGGGCGGCCTGCTGCGGTTCGGGCAGCGCACCCAGCCGGTCCAACAACGGCGCACATAACTGGTGCAAGCCCGCGAACGCGAACTCCATCTCGGACTCCACACCAACCGCACGCTCCACCCGGAACCCCGACGCGGCGCCACGGGCATACTCCAGTAACGCGGTCTTACCGATACCGGCCTCACCGCGCACCACCAGCACGCCGCTGCGCCTCGACCGCACGTCTGCGAGTAGCCGTTCGATCGCCTTACGCTCGGCGCGCCGGCCTAGAAGCATCGTTTGGTTCTCCTGTGGGCGCCGGCTGACGCTCGGCCGGGCTGATATCCCGTCTGCGTCCATCTCACGCTCGGCCAACCGAAGCCTGACGATTCCGTTCCCTTAGGCAATTCGTCGCTATGCGAAGGCATCTGCCGGACCTGGTCCTTCAGCGCTGGACAGTGGTGATGAGACCCTGTCCCCGGCCGCGTGGACGGTCCGGACACCCGCGTGCCGGGCGCGGTCCAGCAGTGTGACAGCGCTCAAGATTTACGTTCGCATGGTATCCGTCGGCGAGTTGAGCCGCATACGAGGTCGTTCGGCGATCCGGACACGCCGTCAGCCCGAGGTCCAAAAACAGCTTCTGACCTCGCCTGTCGATCTTCGTGGATCAGGCCGCGGCTCCCCCAGGCCCGGGAGGCCTGGGGGAGTACGTGGGGCGACTCCGACAACGCGGCGAGGTGCGGTGGCTGGGGGACCTCCCAGGCCCCTCGGGCCTGAGGGCACGTCGCGGGCCCGCGAAGATCGGCAGGACAGGGCCTAGTGCTGGATTCCGCCCCGTACGCGCGGCGTTGCTCGGCGATCCACTGGCCGAGCGGGTACGCGCCTTCCTTGTGGCCGTACGGCACCCGCAAGTGCGCCTGGCGCTCGCGGTACCGGCGCGCGGCGGCGTAGCCGCGCGCCCAGTCCTGCCGCTCGGTGTCGATCACGTTGAAGGACACCCCTCCGCGACCATCACCGGGTCCCGCGGCGCGGCAAAAAGCAAGAGCAGACGGGTTTCCTCTTCGTCTTCCTCGGGCGCCTCACCGATACTCCACGACGGGTCCACAACTCTTTCTGCGGTTCCTGCGGAATCGCGAGCAATTCCACGGCCTCTTCATTATGAACCCTCAGTCCGGCCAATACTTTATCAACGGGCGGTACGACCCGGAGGTGAACATATCCTCCGGCTGCTCGTCCGGCTCCAGGAATACCGGCACGATCAACGACGCCAGCTTGCCCTGGCCGGGCTTTTGCCGCAGGGCCCGGCCGATGGCCTGGACGATGTCGTGCGGCGCGCCTCTGGGGTCCAGCAGGGCAACGCTGTCCACGCTTCTGATGTCGATTATCTCTAGACGAGTCATTCCGAATGCTGACGGTGTGTCCGGGAACGCAGACAGGGCGTCCAAGATCGTTGTGTGACGAACAACCTAGACGCCCTGCTAACCGCACTGTACGTGAAGATCGATGACGAGATCGGAGGTACCCGATGGCTGGGTCGGCCGCCGCAGCTGACGGATTCCGAGCTGATCACCCTTGCCGTCGCGCAGGCTCTGCTGGGCTTTACCTCGG